>CAYQBW010000111.1:0-7594 GCA_964415725.1 uncultured Planctomycetia bacterium | reverse complement strand
CTCCTTCCCGTCCCCGTCGACGTCGCCCGTCACGACCCCCCAGTAGGTGGAAGGCCCGTTGGAGGTCCCGAAGCGAAGGCCCATGGCCTTCCAGTTGCCCTTTCCGTCGCCCTTCCAGATCTCCGTCCCTCCCTGCCTGAGTTCCCTGCACCACAGGAGGTCCAGGTACCCGTCTCCGTCGAAATCCCGAAGCAGCATGTTGTGCCCCCCGTAGGACCCACCCGCGGGAAGGCCGTTGCTCGACTCCTTCCATCCTCCTTTCCCGTCGGAGAAGAAGAACTTGACCACGTTGGAAAGGTGCCCGCCGATGGCGATGTCGTCGAACCCGTCGCCGTTCACGTCTCCCACGGCGATGCTCTCCCCTCCCCAGTTGATCCGGTGGGAGGTGAAGTTCCCCTTTCCGTCCCCGAAGAGGACCTGCCCGTTGGAGCATGCCGCGTCCAGGTTCCCGTCGCCGTCGAAGTCCCCGAAGGCCACGTCCCCCCGCCCTGATGGGGCGGGGAGGGAACCGGAGAGGTTCTTCCAAAGGATCCCGGAGATGGCGGGAAAGGATCCGTAGACCACGGGCCCCACACCGAGGCGGGCCGTGCAGGCCAGGTCGTCCCGGCCGTCGTGGTTCACGTCACCGAAAGCGACTCCGCCCCAGCCTCCGCCGTCGGGCCAGGGAAGGCCGTCCATCTCGGGCGCAAAGAAGGGGAGCTTGGGGTCTCCCTTCACTCGAACGGTCAGCACGTAGGGAGGCTGGGTGATCTTGGAAAAATCCCCCACTCCCTTGGGAGACTGGATCTGCCAGGTCACGGGTTTCCCGTCCTCCCCGGCGGCGGCCGCCTTGAGGGTCAAGGTCCCGAGGCGTACGGGAGCCCGGAGAGTCACCGTGAGGACCGGTTTCTTGCTGAAGCCGAACCCCGAACCGGACGCGGAAAACCCGAGAAGCTTATATCCAGGCTCGGCCTTGTAGAGGTTCAAGAGGGCCGTTTCGTTCAACTTGGGATTCAGGTAATTCGAATCGGAGAGCCCCCACCGGACCAGGCTCACTCCCTGGGGCACCTGGAGGACGCAACCCACCCGGTTCATGTAGGTCCCGCCCGTGCCCTTTCCCACGGATCCCTGGACCTGGACCTGGAAGACCTGGCCCGGGCCCACTTCGGAGGGGCCCGTGAAGCTCAAGACCTGGACCGAACAGGTGGAAAGGAGAAGAAGCGAACCTATGCCGAGGGAAGGAACGCCCAACTTCAGGAACAGGGATGGCTGGAATCTCATCTTTTTCCTCCAGGAATAAAGAGAATGCCTTGGAGGCGCTGAGGGGGCATGCAGGCCTGGTACAGGAACGAAAGCAACCTTTATTTTATTACGATTTTCTGAAGGTTTGAGAAGGCCCCCGAAATCTTTCCCCCGGAGACGGAGAAGACGGCGTCCTGGAAGTAGACCTTGGCCCCGGAGAGGGAAGGGTCGTTGGGGATCGGAAGGTCCAGGGAGAGGTAGCCCGGGGAACCGAATGTATCCGAACGGACCAGGCAGAGCCGGGCGGGGTCGAGCCCGAGGGTTCCCTGGAAGCCCGGGAGGGAGAGGCTTCCCTTGCCGGGGGAGGCAAGGAGCACGCCCGTCTCCCCCGGCTTCGCCGCCCGGCAGAGCCTGATAGAACGGCCTCTCTCCCCCGAGCCCAGGATCACAAGCGAGGGTCCCTGGACCACGCCCCAGATCTCCAGGTCGTCCACGGCGGCCTCGGAGATGGACTGGGGATCCGCGTCCTCCGCCCGGAACCGGAGCCTCATGGATGCGCCGGGGTTCACCCCGGCAGGCAGGTCCACTTCCGCCGGGACCCACCGGGACTGCCAGCTCTTCACCTCCTCCAGGGTATACCAGGAGGATCCTCCGTTGGGAGATAGGGCCACGCGGAAGACGTCGGAGGAGGCGCTGTCCATGACCCACCGGTTGTACTTGAACCGGAGCATGGCCGCGTGGGAGAGATCCATCACGGGAGAGAGGAGAGTGGTGAACCCCCCGTCCACGTCGTAGGTCCCGGCCGAGAACCCTGCCCTCCCGTCGGTGACGAAGCACTTCACCCCCGGCGCGGGGGTCGTGTCCGAACCCGGCTGGAAGACCTTCCCCCCGTAGGTGGTGCGCTGGGGAGCCATGCGGTTCCAGCGCCCCGTCCTGGCGGTGTCCCCCGGCGCTCCCATGGTCCAGCCCAGGTCCTTCTCCGCGTCGTCCCTGGCGAGAAGCCGGAAGGTCCCCACGGCGATCCGGAAGGGGATCCTTCCGCCCGAGAAAACCCCCGTTACGTTCACGAATCCCGTATAGACCCCTCGGGCCCCGGCGGGGATTTTGAAGGTGAGAAGGCCGTTCCTGTTCGACCTGGCGGTGAAGGCCGGAAGCTTCCCGAAGTCGTAAGAAGAGTTGAGGATGGAACCGCCCGGTTTCAAGGAAGCCAGGGTGGCCTTGACCCGCACGGCGCCGGCCCGGCTCCCGGCGTTGGCGGCGGTGACCTCGATGCCCACGGTCTCCCCCGGTTCGAAGGAGCCGTTCTGGTTTCCCCCCACCTCCTTGACGGCGGTGATCTCCGCGCTCACCGCCGGCCCGGCCACGAGGGCCATGGTCTCGAACATCCACATGTTCTGCTCGATCAAGGGAAGGATCCGCCTTGTGGCGGGCCAGAACCCGTCGCTCCTGGAACCGATCTCCGGGGAGAAGCCGTACATCCCATAGTTCTGGTGAAACGTATCAAAGGCCCCTCCGGAAGCCACGTAGAGAATCTTCCCGCAGGCCCCGTAGGGGAAGTGGTTTTCCTTCGTGGCCAGCTTGGAGATCATGTCGTAACGGGCCGCGTTGGGAGGATCCCCCGCCGTCCAACCCCAGGGCCGGAGCAGGAGGTTGGAGTAGGTGTGGGAATTGAATCCCACGGTGAACTTCCTTTGCGCGAGGAAGGCCAGGATGGCCTTGATCTCCGGCTCGGAAGCGGGCGAAGGCCCACGGTAGATCGCGGAGGAAGGGTTGGAAGAGGAACCGGGGCCTCCCCACTTGTAGGGGTAGTTCCGGTTCAGGTCCACCCCGTAGGTCCCGTTGGCATTCCTGCGCCTGTTCTTCCGCCACATCCCGCCGCCGCCTGGACGGATGGAGCGGTTGTACTCGTAGCCGTCGGGGTTCACCACGGGGAGAAAGAACATCTCCCTTTCGTTCACCAGGTATCCCGCCAGCGGATCCTTCCGGTAGTTTTCGGCAAGCCAGAACATGAGGGCCAGGGTGCACTCCATGGACATGGGCTCCCGGGCGTGGATCAGGGCGTCGAAGTAGACCTCCGGCTCGTTCTCGTCCACGTTTACGTTGTCCGAGATCTTCTGGACCCAGAGGTCCCTTCCCTGGACGCTCTTCCCGATGCTCCACTTCGCCGAGACGATGGAGGGAAAGGACCTGTGGAGATCGTCCATGATCTTCACCACCTCGGCGTAGGTGTGATACCCCCCCATGGAACCCTTCCCGAAGGGCGGGTTCGGACCCATGGGCGCCGCCACGGCGAGCCTGGAGGCGTAGAAGTCCTCCATGTTCCGGATCTCGATCTCGAATCTAAAGCCGGCCTTCCGGATTCGTGCAAGGTCCGCGTCGTCGGCCACGACCTCCAGGGCGCGGGCGGGAAGTTCCACGACCCTCTCCGTCACCAGGTCCAGGTCCAGGGCCAGGGCCCGTTCCAGGTCGCGCGCGTCCCCGATGAAGATCCGGACCAGGTGGTGGGCCGGCCGGGAAGGCGCCCCTTGTGCGGGAAGAAAGGGAACGAGGAAGGAAAAGAGAAAAGGGAAGAACCCCAGTGCGAGAAACCGTACCGGCATGAAACAACTCCATGGAAAGATTCTCGGGATGGATCCAAACCCGGGGGCGGAGGCACCTCCAAAGTCTACCAATCTTTCCCCCCGGTGAGGAGAGAATCTCCACCCCGGCAATCTCCGAGGTTTCCCCGAGGGAAGCAAGCCGCCTTTCCCCCCCGCCCGGGCCAGGGATGCGGGGGAGGAGTCGCCTGGAACCCCTTGCCGGGAATCACTTCAAACCTGAAAGAAGAATCTTTTTTACAACAAATCTTTTTTTCCGTTTTTGCCGGGAAGGGGTTCCAAGGGCGCGGCTCCGCGGTAGAATTTCTTTTCTTTCACACCTTCCGGACATGAAGGGAGATTCAAATGAAAAGAAAGACCCCATTGCTTCCGTTTTCCTTCCTCGGCATTCTCTCCGGCTTCCTGGCCCTCTCTCCGGGCTCCGCCTTCTCCCAGGCCCCCCAGGGCACCTGGAAGGTGATCGCCTGGAACGACCTCGGGATGCATTGCATGGACTCGGATTACTCGGTCTTTTCCATTCTGCCTCCCTTCAACGTTCTTCACGCCCAGGTGATCGACGGATCGGGAAAGCTCGTGAAGACGGCCTCGGGAATCAAGGTCACTTACAGGGGTGTGAAGGATCCCTCAGGTTCCATCAACATTACTTCCCGGGGAAAAACAAACTTCTGGGATTTCGTCAAACCTCTTTACGGAACTTCCCTTCCCCCGGACATGGGACTGGCCGGGTTCGCCATGCCGGGCCCCTCCAACACCCCGAGGGAAACCAAGTTCGACGCCTCCCTCCATGTCTTCCGGGCCGCGGGCATTCCCCTCACTCCCTACGACTCGGGTTTCCACAAGAGGCCCTACCCCATGATGCGGGTGACGGTCCTGGACTCGAGGAACCAGCCGCGGGCTTCCGCCGACGTGGTCCTTCCCGTGTCCGACGAGATGGATTGCCGGCTGTGCCACGCCTCCGGGGCGGTCGCCGCGGCCCGGCCCAAGGCGGGATGGGTCTACGATCCCAACGCCGAGAGGGACTACAGGCTGAACATCCTCGTGCTCCACGATGAGAGGAGGGGAGGAAGCGGCTTCTATCTCTCCGCTCTCTCCAAGGCGGGTTACAGCTCCAAGGGCCTCTACGACACGGTGGTCTCGAGGAAGACCCCCATCCTTTGCGCCCGTTGCCACGCCTCCAACGCCCTGCCGGGAACGGGAATCGCCGGGATCAAGCCCCTCACCGCCGCGGTCCACGGGCGGCACGCCCTGGTGAAGGACCCCGTGACGGGACAACTCATGGACGCCTCCTCCAACCGGTCCGCCTGCTACCGGTGCCACCCCGGTTCAGAGACACGCTGTCTCCGGGGCGCCATGGGTTCTTCCGTCGCCGCCGACGGTTCCCTGGCCATGCAGTGCCAGGACTGCCACGGGCGGATGAGCGACGTGGGATCCCCGGGCAGGCAGGGTTGGCTGGACGAACCGGCCTGCCAGGAGTGCCACACGGGAACGGCCGTCCACAACAACGGCCGGATCCGATACACCTCGGTGTTCACCGCCCCGGGCAAGAGGCGGGTCGCGGTGGATTCCACCTTCGCCACCAACCCGGACGTGCCGTCCAGAGGTTATTCCCTCTACCGTTTTTCGAAGGGGCACGGCCGGCTCCAGTGCGAGGCCTGCCACGGTTCCACCCACGCGGTCTACCCGACCACCCATCGCAACGACAACGTACTGGCCGTCTCGCACCAGGGCCACCGGGGCTTCCTTGTGGAATGCGCTTCCTGCCACGGCGGGACGAGCCCGCAGACCGCCTTCGGCGGCCCCCACGGAATGCACTCCATCGGCAACTGGTGGGTAAGAAAGCACGAGAAATACGCGGAACACGGAGGTTATACGCGTTGCGCCCCCTGCCACGGCCGCGATTACAGGGGAACGGTCCTCTCCCGGGTCCAGGCGGACCGCGTCCTGGACGCCCGGAAGTTCGGAACGAAGAAATTCTTCCGCGGAGCCGTCGTCGGCTGCTACGCCTGCCACCGCGGCCCCAAATCCGAGCATGCCAACCCGAACCGGCCGCCGTCGGCGCAGAACGCCGGCGGATCCACCGTGTCCAAGCCGGTCCAGTTCGCCCTCAAGGCCTCGGACCCGGACAGCGACCCCCTCACCTTCCGGATCGTCGGGCAACCCGCCCACGGCAGGGTGGCGCTGAAAGGGACCCGGGCCGTCTATTACCCAGACCCGGGGTTCGCCGGCAGGGACACCTTCACCTTCGCCGCCTCCGACGGCGCCCTGGATTCCAACCTGGCCCGGGTCACCGTAACTCGAGGCGCCGAGGCCAGGTCGTACGGGAAGGGATACCCGGGGAAGAACGGCGTCTTTCCCGTCCTGACCGCCGGGAACACCCCGGTGCTTGGAAAGACCGTTACTTTGACCCTCACCAACCCCTCGGGGGCCCCCAACCCGGCCGTGCTTCTCGCCTCCCGGGAGAGGAGCATACTCGCCACGCCCTACGGGGGCGTCCTCCTTACTGAACCCAGGATTCCCGCCGGGTTCCTCCTTTCCGCGGCGGGACTCCAGGTTCCCTTGTCCCTGCCCAACGACCCCTCCCTGGTCGGGGGAAAGGTCTACCTGCAGGCCCTGGAATACGACCCGGGGGCCCGCTTTTCCCTTTCCTTCACCCAGGGCCTCGAACTGGTCCTTGGAGGGTTTTGACAAGAAAACCCGTTCTTGTTTCAATCCCCCGCCCCGGGGATGGAGTCCCCCTCGGAGGAAAGGGCGCAGTGCCTTTTTCCTTCGAAACGCCCTGCCGGGCTGATGACTCCTGGTCTCAGCCCGGTAGAAAAGGAGGGCTCCACCTATGCTTCTCAAGATCCTGTTGCTGGCCCTGGCCGGGGCTCTCGGGACCCTGGCCAGGTATGGACTGGCGGGCCTGGCCCAGCAGATCGGAGGGGCCGCCTTCCCCTGGGGAACCCTGGCGGTGAACCTGGCGGGTTGCTTCCTGGCGGGCCTTTTCTGGGCCCTCTTTGAAACCCACCTTCCCCTCCAGGGCCGGACCAGGCTGATCATCCTTGTGGGGTTCATGGGCGCCTTCACCACCTTCTCGGCCTTCATCCTGGAGACGGGGGAGCTGGTCCGGGCCTCGGAATGGAGCTACGCTGCCATGAACCTGGTCCTGCAGAACGTCCTGGGCCTGGCCGCCCTCTTCGGGGGAGCGGCCTTGGCGCGGCTCATGTAACCCGGATCGAGGAGGCGGATCGTGGAATTACCCGAAGAGGCATACCTCCTTCGGATCTTCATCGGCGAGAGCGACAAGGCCGGGGGAAGACCCCTCTACGAGGTTCTCGTGGAAGAAGCCCGGGCCAAGGGGATGGCGGGAGCCACGGTCCTCCGCGGTTTCCTGGGGTTCGGGGCCAACAGCCGGATCCACACCTCCAGAATCCTCCGCCTCTCCGAGGACCTGCCCGTGGTGGTGGAGATCGTGGACAGGAAGGAGAAGATCGAGGCCTTCCTGGAGGACCTGGACCACTTGATCGACGAGGGCCTGGTCACCCTGGAGAAGGCCCGGGTCATCGCCTACCGCAGGAACAAGGAGGCCCGGCCGGAGTGAAAGGCAGGCGACCTCCATGGATGCCCCCCTCAACGAGAACCAGAAGCGAAAACTCCGGGTCACCCTGGAGCAGGTGGACGAACTCCTGGAAAAAGCCTTGCAGGCCCTGGACGGAGGGTCCCGCCCCTCTCCCTTTTCCAAGTTCTTCCCCTCCCGCTCCCCGGCCCTCAAGGAATCCTTGGAGAGGAGCCTGGAC
>CAYQBW010000110.1:0-7629 GCA_964415725.1 uncultured Planctomycetia bacterium | reverse complement strand
AGGGGGCCCAGGAGAGGGAGTTTCTTCGCACATCCATGTCCTTTCCAACCCGCCCTCCCGGGGGCGGGCGGGAAAAAAAGACTAACACCTCCGGGAAAAAGGGGGAAACCTGTCCAACCATGAGACAACCTGGCCCGGTTCTTTTGCTAAATAGAGATGGAATGAGAAGGGCTTCCCCCCGGGGGGAGGAGCTTCAGAGTCTTCCCGGGCGGGGCCGATAATCTCGATGGTATGGACCGTTCCGGTCTCCCGGCGGGAAGGAGGCCCGGGTCCAAGAAAGGATATGCAGCCATGACGGACCTCTTAGACCTGGTCAAGGGGAGCATCGACCAGAAGGAGTTCACCGACCAGTACTGGGAGGGCACATTCCAGGACTACCTGAACCTGGTCTCCCAGGACCCGAACGTCGTCAGGACCGCGTACCAGCGCTTCTACGACATGATCCTCTCCTACGGAGTGGAAGAGGTCCCCGGGAAGGAGAGGATCCTCCACTACAACTTCTTCGACGATCCCATGGGGGACGGGGAGGACGCCATCTTCGGCCTGGAGCGGGCGCTGATGAAGCTGGTGAACATCTTCAAGGCCGCCGCCCACGGTTTCGGGCCGGAGAGGCGGGTGCTCCTCCTCCACGGCCCCGTGGGCTCCAGCAAGTCCACCATCGTCCGGCTCTTCAAGAAGGGGCTGGAGGCCTACTCCCGTTCCCCCGAGGGCGCGCTCTATACCTTTTCCTGGAACGTGGACGGGGAGATCATGCCCAGCCCCATGAACGAGGAGCCCCTGCTTCTCATCCCGCCCAAGGCCCGGGAGAAGGTCCTGGAGGTTCTCAACCAGAAGCTCCGCAAGAGCTACAGGCTCTCCCTGCCCTTCGACATCTGCCCCTTCTCGCGCTACTTCTACAACGAGCTTCTCAAGAGGTACAAGGGAGACTGGGAGAAGATCCTGGACCACGTGATCGTCCGCAGGCTGATCATCAGCGAGAAGGACCGGGTGGGGATCGGGACCTTCCAGCCCAAGGACGAGAAGAACCAGGACTCCACGGAGCTTACGGGCGACCTGAACTACCGCAAGATCGCCGAGATCGGCTCCGACTCCGACCCCCGGGCCTTCAACTTCGATGGGGAGTTCAACATCGCCAACAGGGGGATCATCGAGTTCATCGAGGTGCTGAAGCTGGACGTGGCCTTCCTCTACGACCTGCTCTCGGCCTCGCAGGAGCACAAGGTGAAGCCCAAGAAGTTCGCCCAGACCGACATCGACGAGGTGATCATCGGGCATACCAACGAACCGGAATACAGGAAACTCCAGAACAACGAGCTCATGGAGGCCTTCCGGGACAGGACGATCAAGGTGGACATCCCCTACAACATCAAGCTCTCCGACGAGATCAAGATCTACGAGAGGGACTTCAACAAGAAGAAGGTCCAGGGGAAGCACATCGCCCCCCACACCATCGAGATGGCGGCGATGTGGGCGGTCCTCACCAGGCTGGAGGAGCCCAAGAAGGCCAACCTCACCCTCCTGCAGAAGCTCAAGCTCTACAACGGGAAGTCCCTCCCCGGTTTCACCGAGGACAACATCCGGGAGCTCATGGCCGAGGCGCCCAGAGAGGGCATGGAGGGGATCAGCCCCCGGTATATCCAGGACAAGATCAGCAACGCCCTGGTGGGGGACCAGCCCTCCATCAATCCCTTCATGGTGATGAACGAACTCGAGGCGGGCCTGGCCCACCACTCGCTCATCTCCTCCGAGGAGATCAAGAAGCGGTACAAGGATTTGCTCGCCATCGTGCGGGAGGAGTACGACGACATCGTGAAGAACGAGGTTCAGCGGGCCATCGCCGCCGACGAGGAGGCCATCGCCAGGCTTTGCGGCAACTACATCGACAACGTCAAGGCCTACACCCAGAAGGAGAAGGTCCGGAACCCCTTCACCGGGAAGGACGAGGAGCCCGACGAGAGGCTCATGCGGTCCATCGAGGAGAAGGCGGGGATCCCGGAGAGCCGGAAGGACGACTTCCGCACGGAGATCATGAACTACATCGGCGCCCTGGCCGTGGAGGGGAAGACCTTCGACTACAAGACCAACGAGAGGCTCCACCGGGCCCTGGAACTGAAGCTCTTCGAGGACCAGAAGGACTCCATCAAGCTGACCAGCCTGGTCTCCACCGTGGTGGACAAGGACACCCAGGAGAAGATCGAGGTGGTCAAGACCAGGCTGATCAGGGACTTCGGCTACGACGAGGTCTCGGCGACGGACGTCCTCAACTACGTGGCGTCCATCTTCGCCAGGGGCGACGCCAAGTCGGAGTAGGCCCGGTCCCATGGTGAAAAGGATCGAAAAGGACCATACCCGGTTCCGCCAGATCGTCCGGGGGATCATCAAGAAGAACCTGAAGAAGTATGTCTCCCAGGGCGAACTGATCGGGCGGAAGGGGAAGCATACCGTCTCCATCCCCCTGCCCCAGGTCCGTCTCCCCCGTTTTCGTTTCGGCGACAACAAGGGGAACGGCGTGGGCCAGGGCGAGGGGGAGGAGGGCTCCCCCGTGGACACGGGCGAGGGCAGGCAGAAGGCCGGGGACCAGCCGGGACAGCACATCCTCGAGGTGGACGTGGAACTCGAGGAGCTGGCCAAGATCCTGGGCGAGGAGCTGGAGCTTCCCAACATCAAGCCCAAGGGGGCCAGGCTCACGGCGGCCGAGAAGGGCGCGTATACGGGGATCGCCAAGGCCGGCCCGGAGACGCTCCGGCACTTCAAACGCACCTTCAAGGAGGCATTGAAGCGCCAGATCGCCATGGGACTCTACGATCCCGAGAAGCCCGTGATCATCCCCTACAAGGAGGACCGCCGTTACAGGTCCTGGAAGAGGAAGCCCACCCCCCAGGCCAGCGCCGTGGTGATCTACATGATGGACGTCTCGGGCTCTATGGGTAAGGAGCAGAAGGAGCTGGTGCGCATCGAGGCCTTCTGGATCGACACCTGGCTCAGGCACCAGTATCGCAACCTGGAGGTGCGCTACATCGTCCACGACGTGGAGGCCCACCTGGTGGACGAGGAGACCTTCTACCATCTCCGCGAGGCGGGGGGCACCAAGATCTCCTCGGCCTACGAACTCTGCGACAGGCTGATCAAGGCCCAGTTCCCCCCGGAGGAGTGGAACATCTACCCCTTCCACTTCTCCGACGGCGACAACTGGTCCTCCCGGGACACGGAGCGCTGCGTGGAGATCCTGAAGGAGGACCTTCTGCCCGTGGTCAACGCCTTCTGCTACGGCCAGGTGCGTTCGGCCTACGGGTCGGGGCAGTTCAAGAAGGACCTGGACAAGGCCTTTCCCGACGAGGAGGCCCTGATCACCTCGGACATCCCCGACCGGGAGGGGATCCTGGCCTCCATCAAGGACTTCCTGGGGAAGGGGAGGTAGGCGTGGGCAACCTGACACCCAGGCTCGCCGAGGCCCGCGACAGGATCCGCGACATCGCGGCGGAGTTCGGCCTCGATTTCTATGAGACCGTCTTCGAGCTCGTGGACTACGACGAGCTCAACATGGTGGCCGCCTACGGGGGCTTCCCGACCCGGTATCCGCACTGGCGGTTCGGGATGGAATACGAGGAGCTCTCCAAGAGCTACTCCTACGGCCTCTCCAAGATCTACGAGCTCGTGATCAACAACGATCCCTGCTACGCCTACCTGATGCGGTCCAACAGCCTGGTGGACCAGAAGCTGGTGATGGCCCACGTCTACGGCCACTGCGACTTCTTCAAGAACAACCTCTGGTTCAGCAAGACGGACCGCAAGATGATGGACCGGATGGCCAACCACGCCACCCGGATCCGCTCCTTCATCGACCGGTTCGGACTGGAGCGGGTGGAGGAGTTCATCGACGCCTGCCTCTCCCTGGACAACCTGATCGACATCCACGCGCCCTTCATCAAGAGGGAGGCTCCCCCGCCTTCCCCGGAGGACAGGGATCCCTCCAGGGTGACGGTCTCCAAGATCAAGACGGACCGGCCCTACATGGACCGCTACATCAATCCCCCCGAATACCTGGAGGCGGAGAAGAAGCGGATCATGGAGGAGCGCGCCCGGGAGAGGGGTTTCCCGCCCGAGCCCCGGAAGGACGTCCTCAAGTTCCTGCTGGAATACGCTCCCCTGGAACCGTGGGAACAGGACATCCTGGCCATGCTCCGCGAGGAGGCCTACTACTTCGCTCCCCAGGGCCAGACCAAGATCATGAACGAGGGGTGGGCCGTCTACTGGCACTCCAAGATCATGACCTCCAAGGTCCTGACCGACGAGGAGGTGGTGGACTACGCCGATCATACGGCCGGAACCCTGGCGATGATGCCGGGGCGCATCAACCCCTACAAGATCGGCGTGGAACTCTTCCGGGACATCGAGGACCGCTGGAACAAGGGTAGGTTCGGGAAGGAATACGAGGAGTGCGACGACGCCGAGAAGCTCGCGAACTGGGACCTCCACCTCGGGCTGGGGCGGGAAAAGATCTTCGAGGTCCGGCGGATCTACAACGACGTCTCCTTCATCGACGAGTTCCTCACGGCCGAATTCGCCGAACGGCTCAAGCTCTTCGTCTACGGGTTCAACCCCCAGACGGGACGGATGGAGATCGTGGACCGGGACTACCGGAAGGTGAAGGAGCAGCTCATCCGCCAGCTCACCAACTTCGGCCAGCCCTGGATCACCGTCACCGACGGCAACTACCAGAACCGGGGGGAGCTCTACCTGGTGCACCGCTGGGACGGGGTTGAGCTCCAGCTCGACGAGGCCCTGGAGACCTTGAAGAACCTCTACCGCATGTGGAAACGGCCGGTGCACATCGAGACCAGGCTCGGGGGGAAGGGGAAGCTCCTTTCCTTCGACGGGTCCGAGGCCAAGACCCGGGACATGACCCCCTCGGAAGGCTAGGATGGTGGTTCCCCTCCCCTTCACGGACAACCTGAAAGGAAAGCGTTTTCCCTGGGGCGTTTTCCTTATTCTGACCACCTGCGTGGTCCTCTTCGCCCTCGCCCGTTACTTCGATTCCGCCGCGGCGAAGTGGCTGGACCACTACGGCGCCCTCCGCCCCTCGGTCTTCCTCGAGACCTGGAGGGACGTCTTCCGCGACCCGGGGATGCTGTTCAGCGCCCCGTCGGAGTTCTTCGTCCTGGGAGTCCTCCCCGCCTTCGGGCACATGTTTCTCCACGCCCACGAGATCCACCTGCTGGGGAACATGCTCTTCCTCTGGGTCTTCGGGTGGGGGCTGGAGAGCAGGCTCGGGACCCTTCGGTTCCTGTTCTTCTATTTCCTGTGCGGGCTCATCGCCATGTCGGTCCACCTGGCCCTGGACCCGGCCAGGGGCGTCCCCATGGTGGGGTCCTCGGGCGCCATCGCCGGCATCCTGGGCGGATACCTCCTGGCTTTTCCCAGGGCCAGGATCCGGGTGGTGCTCTGGATCTTCTTCCTCTTCGTGGCCGACGTGCCGGCCTTCGCCTTCCTCCTGGTCTGGTTCCTCTTCCAGCTCTTGAACGCCCAGCACACCCTGCTGGCCCTGGAGGGCTGGAGCGGAATCGCCTACTTCGCCCACGTGGGCGGCTTCCTGGCGGGAATGCTCCTGATCGGACCTTTCCTCTGGAAAAAGAAGCAGGGCGTCCATATAGACTCGAAGCAGAAGAAGGGGCGTTAGCCCCCGGCGGCATGCCGGGAAGAAAGGAGGAGGCGTGAAGATTCTCGGACGGGCCTTTCTCAAGGGCCTGGTCACCCTGGCCCCGGTCCTGCTCACGATCTACGTGGTCTACTGGACCGCCGTAACCGCCGAGGGCCTTCTCGGGAAGGCCATCCGCCTGGTGGTCCCCGCCGAGTCCTACGTCCCGGGGATGGGGATCGCCGCCGGGGTGGCGGCCATCATCCTCGTCGGGTTCCTTCTCCAGGCGTGGATCTTCGGGCTTCTCTTCTCCTGGGGGGAGAGGCTCCTGGAAAAGGTTCCCCTGGTGAAAAGCCTTTACAGCTCCATCAAGGACATGCTCTCCTTTTTCGGCGGAGGGGAGGGGAAGAAGATCGGCCAGGTCGTGGCCGTGGAGCTGGGGGAGCCCAAAATCAAGCTCCTGGGATTCGTCACCAGGGAGGACATGGAGGGTCTTCCCGAGGGGCTCGGGGGAAGGGACCTGGTGGCGGTTTACCTGCCCATGAGCTACCAGATCGGAGGGATCACCGCCTTCTTTCCCCGCTCCGCCCTCACTCCCCTGGACATGACGACCGAGGAGGCTCTCCGCTTCGCCGTAACCGCCGGCGCAAAGGCCCGCAAGAGCGCCCTCGAGGAGGGAGGGTAGGAATCCCTTCCACCTTGGATCTCCCCGGCCCTTCCGCTAGGCTCGCCGCCTCCATGGGAACCTTCGACGACATCCTCCGGTGGTACAACGCCCTCGTGGGGGTTCTTCTCCTCCTGGTGGGCCGGGGCGTGCCGGGCCGGTGGGTCCTCTTCGCCCTCCATGGAACCGCCTTCTTTCTCCTCCCCCTGCTGGCCCGTTGGGCGGGGGGACCGGGCTTCAACCTCAGGTCCCTCCTGGTCCGCGGCGCCATGGCCGCCCTCTTCCTTCCCCTGGTCTTCACCGAAACGGGGCTTCTCCTCCCCTGGGTGAACCCGGACCCCTTGGAATGGTATGTCGTCCTCGCGGACCGGGCCCTGCTCGGAGGAAGGGACGTGGACCAGGTCACGGCCTTCCTCCGGGGAGGGATCGGCCCGGACCTCCTGGTGCTCTGTTATTCCACCTTCTACTTCCTCCCCCTCGTCCTCGGCGCCGCCCTCCTGAAGAGGAGGGACCTGGCGGGGACCAAGGAGTTGCTTTTGGCCGTAACCTTCGGTTTCTGCGCCAGCTATCTCCTCTACCTGGCATTCCCCGTCCTGGCGCCCACGCGGGTCCTCCATTTCCGGGAGCCCCTGGAGGGCGGGCCCGTCTTCCACTTCCTCTACCGGCTCCTGGACGGCCTGGAGCTGAACAAGCGGGACTGCTTTCCCTCGGGGCACACCTGGCTCACCCTCACCGTTCTCCACCTGGCCTGGCTCCGGCACAGGAAAGCCTTCTTCCTGCTCCTTCCCGTGGGGGCGGGACTCATCCTCGCAACCGTAACTTTGAGGTTCCACTACCTGGTGGACGTCCTGGCGGGGGCGCTCCTCTACTATCCTTCCATGAAGGCCGCCCTCTGGATGGACCGCAGGGGCGGGGCCTGGGGAGGGGCGCCCTCGCTGCCGGTCCCGGCCCGGGACGTCAGCTGAGAAGGCCGAACCTGCCGTCTTCCAGGGCCACCACGAAGGGGGAGGCCCGAAGGATTTCCTCCAGGGCTTCCTCGAACTCGGCCAGCTCCGGGCGTTCCGCCAGGAGCCTGGGAAGGGAAAGGGGCGTTCCGGCTTCCCTGAGGGCGGAGAGGGCGGTCTCCTGGATCCAGGGCACGGTTCCCGCCCCGGCGGCGCAGACGAATTCCTTGCCGAAGAATTCGAACCTCCCGTCCCGGTTCATGAGATCCTGGAGGATTTCCTGGTCCAGGCCGGGATGGAGGAGGGAGCGGTTCCGCAACTCCGGGAGAAGCCGGCTCATCCTGTCGTATCCGCCCCTTTCGGAGAGGATTCCCGCCGCCCCGTCC
>CAYQBW010000109.1:0-7665 GCA_964415725.1 uncultured Planctomycetia bacterium | reverse complement strand
CTTCCCCGCCCGCCCGGGAATCTGGACGGCCACGGCCAGGGCCGAGGCCGTCCAGATTCCCGGGCGGGCGGGGAAGATCTCCCGGGCCAGGGCCCAGGCCCCCCAGACCAGGACCAGCCCGCAGAGCAGGGAGAACCCCCGGAGGGCCCAGAGGGCCTGGACTTCGGAGCTGACCGTCCCCCTCCGCTCGTCCCAGCCGTGAAGGTCCTTGAACCTGGAGGTCCCCCCGCGGGTGAGAAAACGGGGGTCCGGGTGCCAGGTGGGTCCCAGGTCCCGGTCCAGGAAGAGGCGCTCCCCCGCGGCCAGCAACCCGTAATAGAGGGGCGGATGGTGGCCCAGGTCGTGCTCCCTCCAGGAAAGTTCCGGTTCTCCGCAATACTTGGCCGCCCCCCTGGGGAGGGGCAGGGTCCAGGTTCGTTCCATGAACCAGATCGCCCACAAGTGGTCCCCTTCGTCGGGGGCCTCGAAGGCGGGCGTCGAAAGAAGGTAGGCTCCGCCTAAAAAGAGGTGCAGGACCAGGGCCGGAAGCAATCCCGGAAGGGCCCGGACCCTCAACACGACCGGAGCCCCTCCTCCAGGACCAGGGAGACCGCAAGGGCGTGGGCCCAGTTCCCGGGCTCCTTTTTCTCGACAGCCTCCAGGAAGCGGCGCAGGTAGAGAACCCGGCTTTGGTGGAAGGCCCCCTCCAGGTCCCACTCCTCGAAGAGCCCGGGCCCCTGGAGGCGGCCCGGCGTGAGGTGGAATTCCCCTCCCTCCGTTTCCACGTGGATCTCCAGGATCCCTCCCTTGCCCAGGTAGTCCGACTCCACCCGGATGGGAATCCCCGCCCTGGATTTCCAATAGAGAGCCCCTTCCAGGAGGCGGGGACCATCGGTCTTTCCTTTTTCCATGCCCACCTCCAGGGCGGGGCCGAACCAGGCCAGGAAGATCCCCACCAGGTGAACCCCCATCTGGTGCAAGGGACCGGCCGGGCACTGGGCGGGATCGAAGCGCCAGGCCCCTTCCTCCCGGACGTTCCCGATCTTCCGGGAGGCCACGCCGCGGGCGGCGAGGATCGGTTTTCCCCTGTCCAGGATGTATTTTTTGAACCGGGCCAGCGGCGGGAGAGCCTCCAGGTTGTGCCCCACCACCAGGGTCACCCCGGCATCGGCGGAGGCCCGGCCCATCTCCTCCCCCTCCGCGGCCGTAGGCGCCAGGGGCTTTTCCACGTAGAGGCTCTTCCCGGCCCCGGCGCCGGCCAGAACCTCTTCCTTGTGCCTTCCATTGGGCGTGGCCAGGACCAGGCCCTCCAGGGAAGGATCCTCCAGGAGAGCCTGGAAGGAGGGAGCCGGCTTGAGTCCCAGGGATTCGGGTCTTCCAAGCCTGGGATCGAAGCCCCACTCCAGGCTTACCTCCGGGATGTCCCTGAGGGCCCGGGCCAGGCAGGCCCCGTAGCCGCCGCATCCCACCAGGGCGAGTCGGTGTTCCATCCTCTTCTTGCGCCTCCTTCCAAGTGCGCCGACAATGGGGCCTCCCCCTCATGATTCCTCCGGGAAAGACGCCGGGAGGCCGCCTTGCTCGTTTCCATTCTCACCGATGAGATACACCAGGACCCCCAGGTTTTCCTTCCCTTTCTCAGGGAGAGGGGGCTCAAGTTTGCGGAAATCCGGATGGTCCGGGGAAGGCGCTACCCCGACCTGGACCCCCGGGACAAGGCGGACCTGCCCGCCCGGCTGGAGGAGGCGGGCCTGGGGGTGAGCGCCCTTTCGCCGGGCCTCTTCAAGGGTCCCGCCGGGCCGGGGGGCCAAAGGATGAAAGAATCCCTGGAGGGGCTCTTTCCCCGGGCCCTGGACGAGGCGGGAGCCTTCCGCTGCCGGAGGATCCTGGTCTTCGCCCCCGACAGGGATCCCGGCCTTCCCCCGGGGCCGCCCTTTCCCGGGTGGCTCCTGGAGAACTTCCTCCAGGCCGCGGACCTGGCCCGGGAGAGGGGCCTCACCCTCTTCCTCGAGAACGAACCGGGCTCCTGGGCCGACACGGGGCCCGCCTCGGCCCGGCTCCTGGAGGTCCTGGGCCACCCCTCCCTTCGTGCCAACTGGGACCCGGCCAACGCGCTCTTCGCCGGGGAAGAGAAGCCCTGGGAGGAAGGATTCGCGGCCATCGCCCCTTTCGTGGGTCATGCGCACGTCAAGGACGCCCTTCCCCCCGGCGCCGGGCCCGGCGCCCCAAGGTTCACGCCCCTGGGCGAGGGAGCCATGGACTGGCCCGCCCAGCTGGAGGCCCTCAAGAAAAAAGGATACCGAGGCTTCCTCACCCTGGAGACCCACTGCGAACCCCTCTCCCGGACCACCCCGGAAAGTCTGGACCGGCTGGAAAGAATGCTCGCCGCCCTTTCCCCCGCCGGAGGGGAAGGCTGATCCATGGGGGGAGCGGGCACCCTCGACGCGGTGGTGGTCCTGGTCTACCTGTTCCTCATGGTGGGCATGGGCGTCCTTCTCTCCCGCTGGCTCAAGGGGGGAAGGGATTACTTCGCCGGAGGGAGGAGCATCCCCTGGGCGGTAAGCGGGGTCTCCATCTACATGACCAACTTCAGCGCCTGGACCTTCACGGGCGCCGCGGCCATGCTCTATTCCACCGGGTGGTACGGCTTCCTCTGGATGTGCCTCCTTCCCGTGGGCTACGCCTTCGCCGCCCTGGTCACGGCCGCCCGGTGGCGGAGGACCCGGGTCATCAGCCCCGTCGAATACACCCGGACCCGGTTCGGGAAGGACACACAACAGGCCCTGGGCTGGCTCTATTCAGCCGCCTACATCCTGGCCTGCGCAGTCCAGCTCCTTGCCATCTCCAGGATCATGGGGGCCTTGCTGGACCTGAACGTGAGGGCCCTCATCGTCTTCAACGGCCTGGTGGTCCTGGCCTACACCTTCCTGGGAGGGGTGTGGGCCGTGGCCATGACGGACGTGCTCCAGTTCGTCATCCTCTTCTCCGTCACCGCCGTCATCGCTCCCTTGAGCCTGGGCCTGGTCAAGGGGGGCCTGGGGGGAGTGGTCTCTTCCCTCCCCCCGCTCTCTTTCCACCACGTCATCGAGGGAAGGCTCTTCGACCTGCACTACCTTGTGGCCTTGACGATCTCCCAGTGCTTCGGGGTGGCTGCCGGAATGGGCCCCCGCTTCTACTGCGTCAAGGACGAACGTTCCGCGAAAAAAGCGGGATACCTGGCCGCGGGGCTTTTCCTTTTGAGTCCCCTTCTCTTCGGCCTCCCTCCGCTTGTGGCCCGCTCCCTCTGGCCCAGGCCCAAGGCCCTGATCGCGGCGGAAGAGGCCCCGGTCCACGCCGCCCCGGGAACGGCGATCCAGGATTCCGGAGAAATGAAAACGGTCCGCACCGGCCTGGCGAGCCTCGCCCCCGAGCACCCCGAGGAGATGGCCTTCATCGCCGTTGTCCTGAGAGTGCTCCCGGCGGGGCTGCTCGGCCTCTTCCTGGCCGCCATGTTCGCCGCCACCATGTCCAGCCTGGACTCCTTCTACAACATCACCGCCGCCATCGTGAGCCGGGATATCGTCAAGGGTCTCTTCCTGCCGAAGCTGGACGACAAGGGGACCCTGCGCGTGGGCATGGCCGCCACCATGGGCATCGGCCTGGCCGTAACCGGCCTTGCCCTCCTCTACGACCTGGCCGGCCGGAACGTCTTCGGCATCATGGTCCAGATCCTCCTCCTCTTCCAGGCCCCCACGTCCATCCCCGTGGCCCTGGGCCTCCTCTTCAAGGTGATCCCCCGCCGGGCCGGAATCTTCTCCATCGCCTGGGGCTTCGCGGCCGGTTTCATCGCCCAGATCGTCCTCAAGTGGTCCCTGGGACCCCAGACCTACATGTCCCTCGGAACCACCCTGGCCGTCCTGGCCTCCGCCAGGTTCCTCCAGGGGGAATACAAGTACACCCGGCACATCCTCTATATTCGATCTATCGTCACCATCGGGACCTTCGCCAGCCTCTTCTACCTGGGGACCATGTATCAATACCAGGAATGGGGAATCCCCGACGCGGCCGCTTTCGCCCCCTGGAGGTGGTATGTCATGGGTCTCGGATCGGTCGTCCTCGGGCTCTCCCTTATCCCTTTCTGCCGCTACATGAACCAGGAAGACAAGAGGGAGAGAGCCCTGGTGGAACGGTTCTTCCAGCGCCTGGCCACCCCGGTGGACCCCTCCCGGGAGGCCCCGGCGGCCCGCCGCTATTTCGGGCTTTCCTTCGGGATCCTGGGGATCGCCTCCATCTCCCTGGGCCTCCTTGTGCTCCTGGGCGCCCTGGTTCTCCTCTTCCTGGACCAGGTGAAGCACTCCTCCCTGCCCGTCTTCCTCGCCGTCGCCTCCCTCCAGATCCTCCTCGGCGGAATCATGCTCTTCTCAGCGAGGAAAGCCCTGGCGAAGGACCGCCTCGAGCCGCCCCCCTCTCCCGGGCCGGGGGAGGTGACGGGCGGGGAAGAATGAGGTAGAATCGTTTTTCGTTCGGAAACCAGAGACCTTCAGGAGGCCGCCATGATCACGATCCGTCTTCACGAGGAGGAGGCCCAGATCCTGAAGGGGTATGTCAGGCAGGAGCTGGACGAGCTTCACTCCGAGATCGTCCACACCGACGACTGGGAGTTCAGGAATTACCTGAAGGAAGTCCGCTCCATCCTGGCCCGGATCCACGAGAACCTGGAAAGGGTCCTCGGAAAGGACCAGGGTTCGCCGGGGGCCGGCCTCGCCAGGGAAGCCGAAGAAGCCTGACGCCTCCCCGCTTCCAAGGGAGAGAGGGTTGGGGAGTCCCTCCCCCCCCGTAGAGGAATAGGCTACCCTGGGGGAAACGATCGAGGGCCTCCAGGAGGTAGGAATCCATGTTTCGAACCATCCACCCAGGGTACGGGCTTTTCTTCTTTGCTTTCCTTTCTCTCTCCCCGGCTCCCCGGGCGGGGGATCCATGGAAGGACCTGGCCAAGGGAGGCGCCTCGGCGGAAAAAGTCCTGGAAGGTCTCCGATCGGGGGGTGCCGGCCGGGTCAGGGATTTCCTGGCCGCCGGTCTCTTCTCCCCGGACCGGAAGGTGCGGGTCTATTGCGCCTTGAACCTGCCCGCGGAAGTCCTCCGGGAGAAGGAGCTGAAACGGCTTTTCAAGATTCTCCTGGAGGAGTGGGGCCGGGAAGACCCGCCTCCACCCCTTCCCGAAAAGCTCCAGGACCGGCTGGACGACATTCTCTCCTCCTTTCTGGAAGGCAGGGAGGTCCAGGGCCTGGGCGCCGTTGCCGGCTGGGGCGACGAGGACCGGATCCTCCGGATCCTGGCGGGCCTGGAAAAAGGAAAAGCGCCCTGGGGCAAACCCGGGAAAAAGGGAAGGAAGGCCCGGCGCGCCCTGGCGAACATCCTCTTTCCCGCCTCCGACGCGGCGGCCCAGGCCAAGGCGGCGGCCGTCCTGGCCGACGAGAAACGCGATCCCCGGGAGACCGCGCCCGCCCGGTGGATCTCCTTCGGCGCCCTGGTGGGTGGAGGATATCCGGGAGACCGGGTGATCCAGGCCCTCCTGGATGCTTTCCTCGCCTCGGCCAAGGCCGAGGCCTCGACGGGGGCCGCCTTCCTGAGGCGCGTCGCCCGGGTCTACCGCGCCCTCCCGGCCCTCACCCGCCACTACCGGGCCATTCCGATCATCCGAAAATTCCTCCTCCGCTTCGGGAAGGCCCGGGAATCCCTCCTGCTTTGGGCCGCCCTGGCCTACCTGGAGAAAAAGGCCCCGCCCAGGCAAAGGCGCGCCTTCTGGAAGGAAGGGGCCCGGCCCTTCACCAGGCTCCTGGACGAGTTGAAAGACGAACCGGAGGAACTTTTCGCCTATTTCCTGGTCCTCGCCCCGGCCCTGGGCGGCGCGGAGAACCTGGACAAGCCCTCCCGGGCCGCCCTGGCCGCCGCCAGGCCCAGGCTCCTGGCCGCTTTGTCCAAGGTCGCCGGAAGCGGCGGACTCACCAACGAACTCTTCACCCGGCTCCTTTCCCTGGGTGATCCGGAACTCCTGGCCGGTGTCCTGGCCGCCGCGCCCGCCCGGGACCTGGATGCCCTCCTCCAGGACGCGGAGGACCTCCTGGGCGGCCTCTCCCCGGAACAGGCCAGGATTTTCGCTGAATCGAAAGATCCCAGGCTCTCCCGCGTGGGAAAGGCGGCCCTCCAGGTCCTTGGGGACGATCCCAGGGCCCAGCCCGACCGGGTCCTCCAGCGCCTGGCCCCCATCCCCGCCACGGACCGGCCGGGCATCCTGGAAGAGGCCCTGCGCAGGGGACTGGTGAAGGACTTCTCCAAGCTCCACGCCTGGTGGAAGGCCTTCCTGGAGGAAGAGAGCCCGGAAGGAGCCCGGATCGCCCGGGCCTACCCGGAAGCCTTCCGGGACTGGCTCTCCAGGATCGCCCCGAAGCGGGAGGTCTTTCAGCAAGCCCTGCTCTGGTGCGCCTCCCAGGGGGTGAAAGAGCCCTTCTCCACGGCTCTGCCCATTCCCGTGAGAGAGGCCTTCCGGGCTCTTCCCGACGGGGAAGTGGACCCGGACCTTCCGGGGGCCCTCGGGAAGATCGCCACCTGGCTCACCCCAGGGGACCGGGCCCTTCTCGCCCCCTCCCTCCTTGCGGGGTGGGCCAAGCACCCGGACCGGCTCGACTCGGGCAGTCCCTCGGAGGACTTCCGGCTGCTGAAGGCTTTCTTCCGCGGGAAAGAAGACACCCTCGCCGCCCTCCTTGCCGGGCATCTCTCCCCCAAGGCGGGCCAGCGGGTTGCGGAGGTGTGCGTGGGCGGGCTGGTACGCCTGGGGAAACCCCCTTCCCCGGAAATTCTCCGAACCCTCTTCCAGGGGGGAATCCTTCCCACCGGGTTCATGAAGCTGGAGGCCTGCGGCGTCAAGCCCATCCTGGACCTCTTGGCAAAGGTCCTTCTCCCCGCCGGCGACGAAGGCTGGGAGACCTTCTTCCCCCTGGCCTGGAACGCCTGGCGGGGCCAAGGTCCCGGTCCCCTTCTCCCCCTTCCCCCCGAGCCCGAGAAGGAGTGGTGGGACCTGGCCCGTAAAGGACGGTTCACCGAAATCTACCTGGCCCTCCTGGAAAGAAAGACGGGAGACCAGGAGGAGGCGCCCCTGGCCACGGCCATCCGGGGCCTGGCCCTGGCGGCCCGGACCAAGGAGGAGAAGACCCGGGCCCTGGCGGCCCTGAAGCCCTTCCTGGCGGATCCCACCCTGGGGGGTTACTGGGACGCCGTCCCCGCCGCCGCCCGACTGGGCGACAAGAAGGCCCAAGGAGCCTTCGGGAAGGCCCTGGCCGCGGGACGGCGCTTCTTCGTCCAGGGTCACCTCCTGCCCTGGATCCGGCTGGAGCGCTCCAGGAAGTGGATCGCCTTTCTCTACACCAAGGGTCTACCCGCCTCGGGGATCCTGGGGAACCCCTACCAGGAAGCCCTCTCCAGCCTCTTTCCCGGGCTGGATCCCCGGAACTTCCCCGGCAGGGAGGGGGAGACCTGGGCCGGCTGGGCTGCACGGAGACTCGCCGCGGCGGGAGGAGCGGCCCTGGAAAAGAAGGTGGGCTGGGACCCCTTGCTGGGGGGTTGGAAGCTCCCCTGAGCACCCTTTCCTGGCATTAAGGGGAGGGTTCACTTTCAATGGGGGATCTTCTTCACAGGAGGTCCCCCCCCATGCCC
>CAYQBW010000108.1:0-7675 GCA_964415725.1 uncultured Planctomycetia bacterium | reverse complement strand
CTACGCCCATCCGAATGGAGGGATGATTCGGGGTTCCCGGAACCATCGCGGGCCGACGTTCGGCGCCGAGGACGGCGCCTCCGGCGGCCCCTACGCCCATCCGAATGGAGGGATGATTCGGGGTTCCCGGAACCATCGCGGGCCGGCGTTCGGCGCCGAGGACGGCGCCTCCGGCGGCCCCTACCCCTGCGGGAGGATGTCCTCCAGGCGGGCCTCCAGGTCCTTTTCGTAGAGATCCAGGCCCGCCACCTTGCCGTCCGGTCCGATCAGGATGGAGAAGGGGATCTCCTTGACGGCGAAGGCCTTCACCAAGGGACCGAGCCAACCCTTGCCGTCACAGGCCTGGATCCAGGGGAGTTTCTCCTTTTTCACGAAGGCTTCGGCTTCGGAGGCGGGCTTGTCCAGGGAGACTCCCAGGATTTCAAAACCCTTGGAATGGTATTTCTTGTAGATCTTGACCAGGGAATCCAGGTGCTTCAGGGAGGAAGGTTTCCAGGTGGCCCAGAAATAGACCAGGACGGCCTTTCCGGAAAAGGCCTTCCAGTCCCATTTCCTGCCCGCCAGGTCCGTCACCGAGATGGGTGGAGGAACGGACCCTACCTTGAGGGCCAGGCCCTTCAGCAGGGCCCGCCTCTTGCCCCGGGGGTCGGAATTGGGAAAACGCTTCAAGGCGTTCTTGTAGAGGAGAGCCAACAGCGGCCTGTAGAGGTCGGCCGGAAAGAGAAGGACCCTTCTCTCCAGGTCGTCCACCACGTCCCACATCTCCTCGCCGTCCTCGATGTCCGCCAGGTCGTCCTTGAGGCCTTCCAGCGCCGCCTGCTCCCGGCCGGTGGCGGCGGCCAGGGCCGACGCCAGGAGGCGGGGGCGGGGCTCCCGGATCCTGGAGATGTCCAGGCCGGCCAGCATGGACCCGGCCTTTTTTTCCATGTCGAAATTGAGAAGAATGCGGATGATGGTCATCCTCTCGTCCAGGGTGAAGCCCGAGGGGCCCAGGAGCTTGAAGATCTCCCGGGCCTTCTTTCCGCGCCCCGCCTGGAGGTAGGCCCGCCCCAGTTCCCAGCGGATCTTGTTGATGGCAGGGTCGGACGAATATTTGGCATTCAGTTTTTCCAGGTCGGCGATCCACTTTTCCTGGATCAGTTTCAATTTTTTCGAAAGTTCCTTGATCTTCTTCAGGATGTCCTCACGGGTGACGTGGCCGTGGAAAGTGAGCCTGCCGCCCTTGAGGCCCAGGTTCTTCATGGCCTCCATCCGGGATTTCCTGGCGGCTTCCAGGGCCTTCATGCCCGGGCTGGAAAGTGGTTTTTTCCCTTGGGCGGGGATGGGGCTTCCCGCCGGGAGAAGGAGGAAGGTCGCGAGAAGAATTCCTTGCACCGTTGTATTAATGGCCGGCCTCCTTCCGTGGCTTCGAGGATTCCTGCGGGGGTTTCGCTCTATTCTTGGCGGAAAAGAAAAAATCGATTTTTTCCCGGAGATCGTTTTCCGTCAACCCCAGGTAGAGGATGCGGCCCTTGGAATCGGCCAGAACCAGGAAGGGCGTCCTGTCCACGGCAAAGGCCAGGGCCAGGGGGCTTCGCCGGCCCTTCCCGTCCCAGAGCAGGGTCACTCCCCGCGGGAGGCGGGCCCGGATTTTTTCCAGGTCCCTCTTGCGCAGGTCCAGGAGGGGGGCCGCCACCCGGATCGAAGGGGAGGAAGGGGCGCCCGCCAGGGCGGCCGCTTCCTTCAAGGCTTCGAGGGAGGCCGGGTTCCTGGATTCCCAGAAAAGAAGAAGGAGGGGGCCCGGGGAAGGGCTGTGCCAAGGTTTGCCCTCCAGGTCCTTTCCTTCCAAGGGCGGAAGGGGATCCCCGGGTTTGAGGCGAAGGCCCGCCAGGGCGGCTTCCAGCACGGGGCGTTCCGGGGTCTCGGGGAGGAGTTCGAGCCACCTCCGGTAGAGAAGGCCCCGGAGAGAGCGGGCCAGGGGTTCGGGAAGTCCGGGAAGAGCTTTCTCCAGGTCCTCCACCCTTTTGCGGACCTTGGCTGGGTCCGGGTTGCCCGGGCCGGGGGAGAGGCCCCCCAGGAGGGAAAGGGCGGTCTCTTCCTTCCCCGGCTCCCTGGAGAGGAGGGCGGCCAGGAGGAATCGTTCCCTGAAGGAAGGCAGGTTCCCGGCACCAAGTCCTTTCAGCAAGGGCGCGGCTTTGTAAGGAGGAGCTCCCAGTTCGGCCAGCCATTGGGCCGCCAGGAGCCGCTCGCCCGGGGAGAGCCCCCGGGGTTCCAGGGCCGCCAGGGCCGAGGCGGCCTCTCCCTTCTTTCCCAGGCTCCGCAAGGCCCGGGCCTCCTCGAAGAGGGCCCGGTTCCGGCCGGAGGCGGCCGGGTGGGCGCGGCGCCAGGAGCGAAGGGCCCGGACGAAGTCTTCCTGGAGAGCCGCGAGCTTGTCCCGGAGGGCGGGGTCCCTTCCGGTCAGAATCCTTCTTTTGCCTCCCAGGACGTTCATGAGAGTCCTTGCGTGGGAGGAGAGGATCTCCCGGAGGGAGGGCGGACCTTCTTTTTTTCCCCGGGACTGGGTCCATCCTCCCCGGGGAGGGAGTAGAAGGAGACCCCAAAGGGCCGAAAGAAGAACTACGAACTTCATGGCGGGTTCGTCCCCCGGGCGCGCATGTTTGTCCCGGCCAAGGAGGCAATCCTTGGCTCCGGGGAAACATTATCCTAGTGTTCCCGGTGCGCTGGAACGGAAAAATGGGCTTGGAAAGAGGGAGTGTTTCCCAACCGAGGTGAAGGTATGACCGAAAGAATCGTGATCATGGGAGCGGCGGGCAAGGATTTCCACGTTTTCAACACCTGCTACCGCGGGAGGGAGGACGCCCGTGTCGTGGCTTTCACGGCCACCCAGATTCCCCATATCGATGGCCGGATCTACCCTCCCACCCTGGCGGGGCCTTACTACCCCAAGGGCATTCCCATCCTTCCCGAGGAAGAGCTTCCTGAAATCATCCGGAGGGAAAAGGTGGACAAGGTGATCTTCGCCTACAGCGATGTCTCCTACGAATACGTCGCGGAAAGGGAGAAGATCGCCCGCGAGGCCGGGGCGGATTTCGAGACGGCTCCCGTGGAAGAGGCCATGCTCCCCGCCGAAAAGCCCGTGATCGCCGTCTGCGCCGTGCGCACGGGGTGCGGAAAGAGCCAGACCACCAGAAGGGTTTCGGAGATCCTGAAGGAAAAGGGGCTGACATGCGTGGTGGTGCGCCACCCCATGCCTTACGGGGACCTGGTCAAGCAGAGGGTCCAGCGGTTCGCCTCGGTGGAGGACATGGTGGCCCAGAATTGCACCATCGAGGAGATGGAGGAATACGAACACCATATTACACGGGGGAACGTGGTCTACGCGGGCGTGGACTACGAGGCCATCCTGAGGGAGGCCGAAAAGGAGGCGGACGTGGTCCTGTGGGACGGGGGGAACAACGACATCCCCTTCTTCAAGCCCGATCTCTGGATCACCGTCCTGGACCCGCACAGGCCCGGCCACGAGCTTCTCTATTATCCGGGCAAGGAGAACTTTCTCCGCGCCAAGGTCCTGGTGGTGAACAAGGTGGATTCGGCCGACCCGGCCAACGTGGAGAAGGTCCTGGCGAACGCCAGGGAATACAATCCTTCGGCCCTGGTCATCAAGGCCAATTCCCCCGTCACGCTTTCCGATCCCGACGCCGTCCGGGGTAAGAGGGTTGTCGTCGTGGAGGACGGTCCCACCTTGACGCACGGGGGGATGACTTACGGGGCGGGGACCATCGCGGCGAAGAAGTTCGGCGCGGCGGAGATCGTGGATCCCAAGCCCTATTTCCAGGGGGAGATGAAGGAAACCCTGCGGAAGTATCCCCATATCGGGAAACTCGTTCCGGCCATGGGGTACGGGGAGAAGCAGCTCAAGGACCTCCAGGCAACCCTGGAGGCCGTTCCCTGCGACGTGGTCGTCGTGGCCACGCCCATCGACCTGGCCCGGGTGGTGGAGATCAGGAAGCCGAACGTCCGGGTCTTCTACAGCCTGGAGGAGATCACCCGTCCCGGCCTGGCCGAGGCGATCTCACAGGTCCTGCCGGGATAGGTTTTCCCCGGGAAAAAAAGGTTCCACCTTGAAGACCGCCCTGGTCCAGCACGCGGCCGGGCCCGACAGGGAGGCCAATGTCTCCCGGGGCCTGAAGGCCATGGAAGAGGCGGCCCGGCGGGGTGCCCGCCTCATTGTCTTCCCCGAGCTGGCCTTCACGACCTTCCTCCCCGCCCGCCCGGCCGCCCCGGAGGCCCTGGCCCTGGCCGAGCCCGTGCCCGGGCCCACGACGGCCCGTTTCCAGGCCAAGGCCCGGGAGCTGGGCCTGGTTACGGTCTTGAATCTCCTCGAGAGGGAGGGGGATGCCACCTACGACACCTCTCCCGTGATCGACGCCGACGGAACCCTGCTGGGCAAGACCCGGATGGTCCACGTCCTGGAGGCGCCCCTTTTCCACGAGAAGAGCTTCTACCGGCCCGGCGATCTCGGGGCCGGGGTCTTCGAGACGGCGGCGGGGCGGATCGGCGTGGCCATATGCTATGACAGGCATTTCCCCGAATACATGCGCGCCCTGGCCCTCAAGGGGGCGGAGGTGGTGGTGATCCCCCAGGCGGGGGCCCTGGACGAATGGCCCCCGGGGCTCTTCGAGGCGGAGGTCCGCACCGCCGCCTTCCAGAACGGCTATTTCGCCGCCCTGGCCAACCGGGTGGGCCCGGAAGGGCCCCTTACCTTCGCCGGGGAATCCTTCGTCTGCGACCCCGAGGGAAGGATCCTGGCCCGGGCGCCGAGGCTCGAAGAAGCCCTTCTCCTTTGCGGGATCGACTTCTCCCGCCTCCCCTCCTGCCCGGCCCGCCGCTTCTTCCTCCCCGACCGGCGCCCCGGGATCTATGGAAATCTCTGAGGGTATTCGATGGGGCGCCACGGAGGCGGGAAAATACCCGGGAGGGATCGCCGGAGGGGGCCCTCGGGTCCCCTCCGGACTTCGCCTTTCATGGTTTCAAGGCATCCCTACATCCCGAGGACGTTTCTTACCGCTCCCGTGACGGCGAGTCCCGCCGGGTTGGCCTTGGGATCCAGCACGAACCACTGGTGGTGGAGGAGCATGCCTCCGAAGGCCGGGTCAGTTGGGATCTTCCAGGAGACGGCCGCCTTTCCGTCCTTGTCCGTCACCGAGGCCAGCGAGAGGTCCACCGAGCAGAGGAGGCTGCATCCCTTGGCGCCGAGGGGAGTGAGGTCGAAGGGAAGGGCCAAGGTCTTCCATCTTTTGTCCGAGAAGCCCCAGAGAAGGAATGCAGGGGCGGAAGCCTTGGCGCGGCGGAGGCGGATGGTTTGCCTCAAGGAAATCCATCCCTCGCCGGCGGAGATCATGGGAACGACCGTGGGGGTCCCGCCGGGCGTCCCGAAAGCAGTGACCGGGCCATATCCCCTGGAGCGGTATCCGGAGGACGCAGTGGGCGAATAGGCCCTGAGGTACGCCGTCCAGTAGGGCCGGGTGGAGTATTGGGCGTCCAGGCGGTAGGGGAAATACTTGTTGGAGTTTCCATTCCCATAATTGACGTATTCGAGGAGGAAGTTGGGTGCCTTGGCCTTGTCGAAGTAGAAGACCCTGTCGAAGGCGAGTTTCACGTCGAACTTGTCCGGCGTGAACTTCCCTCCCTTGATGTTGGGGAGGTAGACCTTTTTGCGGTTGAAGACTTTCACCACGGGCAACTTGGAAGAATAGTTGTTGGCGAAGTAGCTGCTCATGGTGGTGGGGGCCTTGTCCGTCCCGGCCATTCTCAATTCCAGGTCCACCCACTTGCCCGCGTACCTTGTGGTCACCCTGTCGTCCGCCCGCCACCCGGCCCAGACTGCGGCGAAGTTCCCGGACTGGGACCCTGGAAAGAGCTGTTGCCAACGGCTCGGTTTGTAGGAAAGGGCCCAGTAGGAGTAGGATGTGTTGCCCCCATTTTCGGCGGCGGAGGCCGGCAGGACCACGATCTTCTTGCCTGTGCCCGGACACCCTGCTCCGTAATAAGAGATGGATGCCAGGATTTTGGCGTCCGCCTTGTTGGGGCCGGCCGCCACGGTATAGGCCAGGCTCGGCGCGTCCAGGCTCACGGCCTTGACATGGATGGAGACGTTCCCGGTCTTCTTCGCGACGAAAAGGACCTTCTCGTAGAGGTTTTTCGGGGTGTCGGAAAAGCCCAGGATTCCCGAGGCGTCCCGGACCTCCAGGGCCAGGTTGGACCAGGTGGAGGAGGAGAGCCGGGTCCTGTGCCAGGCCAGGGTGACGCCGTAGGCCTTGCCCGCGATCACGGGGAAGGCGTGGATCCTCTCCTTCACCGCGGTGGTGAGGGTCCCCTTGAAGAGCCTGTGCCCCGATTTGCCCAGGGCCGCTTCCACGGCCAGGTCGTCCCTGAGGAAGCCCAGGCCGAACCAGTTCCGGTCCCCCTTGGGGTTCTGGGGGCGGATGTTCTCCAGGTTGTTCAGGATGATCGCTTTCGTGTCCAGGGCGGTAAGGGCCGGGTTGGCGCTACGCACCAGCAGGGCGCATCCGGCCGTTTGGGGGCTGGCGAAGGATGTGCCGCTCCAGACTTTCTCGCCCGCCTCGTTGTCCCTCCAGGCCATGGTGACGTTGAGCCCGCAGGCCGACAGGTCGGGATAGAAGCGGCCTCCGCTCCCGTAGAGAGGACCCTTGCAGGAGAAGGAGGTCACCACCTTGGTGTCGATGCTCGTGGCGCCGGAGGCAAGGCCGTTGGCGCAGGATTGGCTCCGGGACGTGTTGGTGCCGAAGTTGCCCGCCGCCACGCAGACCAGGACGTTGGCGTTGAGACACAAGGAGTCGATGGCCTGCTGGACTGCGTCGGTGGGCCTGGGGGAGCCTGTAAAGGAGTTGTTCGCCACCAGGATTCCGTACTTGGTCGCCTCCGAGGCGATCCTCTGCCAGGCCTTGAGGATGATGCTGGAGTAGGTGCTTCCGCTGGAGCCCTTGGTGATCTTGTAGGCCACGATGTTCGCCTGAGGGGCGTGGCCGTTGTCGCTGTTGGACTTCTTGTTCCATTTCCATCCGGCGCTCACGCAGGCGCAGCAGGTTCCGTGGCCGTGCTTGTCGTCGAAGTCGGTGGACGAGGCCACGCCGATGGCGGCAAGCAGGCGGGTCCCCTTGATTCCAGGGCCGCCGCCGAGTTTTCCGTCCTTGAAGAAGACGGCGTGAGGCCTTCCCGTGCCGGCCATGTTCACGTCGGCGCCTGTGTCCACAACGGCCAGGGTCGCGCCTTTCCCGGTGACATGGTAGGCCGAGTTGGCGTAATCGGAATTATGGTTATGGGCGTTGGTGCACTTGTAGACGATCGCCTCCTCCTCCCGGTCGGGCTGGACGTCCAGGACCCTCTTCATGCGGCGGACTTGTTCGATCGCCCCGGGGGGAAGGTCCACGACGGCGCCGTTGATGATCCAGAGGTGGAGCCAGACCCGCCCGCCGAGCTTTTCCACCGCGCGGGTGAAGTCCTCCTGGTCCTCCCGGGCCTTACGTTCCAGGTCCGAGACGAGGGCGGCCACTTCCGCCGCCGAGGCCCCGGCGTAACGGGCCCTCCGGTAGGCCGAGAGGTCGAAGCTCCTGTCCCTGAAAAGGACGGTCCAGCGCTCCAACCTGGTTTCGGGTCCTGCCGCTTTTCCGGGAGG
>CAYQBW010000107.1:3396-7723 GCA_964415725.1 uncultured Planctomycetia bacterium | reverse complement strand
AAGTTGCTCCGTCCCGTAACCCTGGGCCCAAGGGACCCCAAGGTCCCCCTGGTTTTCGCCCTCCAGTCCCGCCTCTTCGCCAGGCCCGCCACGGCCGACCGGAAAGCCCTCTCCCGGGACCTCTGGTCCCGCCTGGCCCCACCGTCCTTCCAGGGGTACACCCCTTCCTTTCTCTTCGGGTCCCACCTGGTCCTTCCCTGCAGGAAGGGCCTGGCCAAGGTGGACACCCTCACCGGACGGATCGAACTCATCGCCCCCTACCCCCGGGGTTTCTACCCCCGAAGGATCCTCCTGCGGCAGGGACTGATCGTGGTGGTCCCCGACGCCTCCGTCTCGGGGGACCTCCTGGTCCACGTGGTGGAGCCCTTCTCCGGGGTGGTCTGGGGAGAGAGGAAACTCCACTTCGCCCCCGGGGCCCGGACCTTCCTGGCCGCCGGCCCCGACAAGCTCCATTTCCTGGGGCGGCGCGTCCTCAATCCCGGGCGCACCCCTCCCCGGTATCGGCTCCAGGTATGGGACCTGGACCTGGCCACCATGGAAGTCCTTCCCCGGAAGGATCCGTGGCTCTCCTCGCCTCTTCCCATCGCCTCCCCCCTGGACAGCCAGACCGTCCTGGCCACCCGGGACCACCTGGTCCTTCCCGTCCTCAACGAGGGAAGCGCGGGAATCCGGGCCCTTCCCCTGCATCCAGGGGCCCAGGAGTGGGAAGTGGACCTTCCCGAGGGAGAACGCCTTTCCCGGGTCACGGCGAGGCCGGGCTACATCGTCCTTCTCACCCTCTACCGCAGGAGGAGCAACCTCCGGGTCCTGGAGGAGGCCACGGGAAAGGAGATCCAAAGGATTCCTTTCGCCTCGCGGGCGGCCTTTCCCCTCTACCCGGGAAGAAACGACGTCTATACCCGCCGGCCCGATTCCTTGATCTACCTTTTTTCCGGCGAAGGAAGGGGCCTTCGTTACCTCCACGGGATCCTCCCTTCCAAAAAGATCGCCTGGAAAGTGGGCCTCCCTGGACACGACTTCTGGGGAGTGATCGGGATCAATGCGCCCGTCGAGGGTCCGGGCTTCACGGCGGCCATGCTGCAGGTGAGCCCTCCCCGGGGAGTCTCGGCCGGGCCCGATCTCTACGTGGTGAATACGAGGACGGGGGAACTCCTTGCACGGATCCCCGGCCTGGTGGGCCCGGGCCGCCCCCAGCTCCTGGCCGCGGGCAAGGGCCTCCTTTTCGCTTATTGCCAGGGGACCCTGGGTGTCGCCGGTCCCCGGAAGGGAGGGGAGAGCCGGTGAAGCCTTCGGCCTTTCTCCTGTCCCTGGCGGGGATCCTTCTCCTGGCTCCCGCGTTCTACCTCTCCGGGCCTTCCCCGGCCCCCTCTCCGCGCCGCCCTTTCCAGGCTCCAAGGGGCGCGGATACGGACCGGGTGGTCGGCAGGCCCTGGGACATTTCCATCCGCCAGGAAAAGGCCATCGAGAAGGGTCTCGCCTGGCTGGCCCGGCACCAGAGTCCTGCGGGCTACTGGATGGGCGACGTGGGCTTCAAGCTCCAGAACGATTACGAAGTCTGGAATCCCAAGTGCGCCCACGTGGGTGTCACGAGTCTCGCCCTGATGGCCTTCCTCGCCGCCGGGAACCAGCCGGGCCGGGGGAAATACGGGGCCAACGTGGAAAGGGGCCTGAACTTCGTCCTCTCCTGCGTGCGCCCCGACGGTTCCATCGAGGCCAACGGGACCCGCATGTACAGCCACGCCTTCTCCACCCTCTTCCTGGCGGAGGTCTACGGCACCACCCGGAAGGACAGGGTCAAGAAGGCCCTGCAGAAGGCCACCCGGTTCATCGTGGACGCCCAGAACGCCGAGGGGGGATGGCGCTACCGGCCCAAGGCCACCCAGTCGGACATGTCCGTCACGGTCTGCCAGGTCATGGCGCTGAGGGCGGCCCGCAACGTGGGGATCCGGATCCCCTACTCGGTCATCCAGAACGCCGTGGGCTACGTGCGCCGCTCCGCCGTGAACCGCCGGGACCTGATGTTCCGCAACGCCGGGCTCGGGATCGACGTGGGCGGTTTCAAGTACCAGATCTCCCACTCCCCGGGGGAGATGCCTCACAGGGCCAGTTATCCCCTCACAGCCGCGGGCGTCACCACCCTGCTGGGAGCCGGGCTCTACAACGATCCCCTCGTCGTAAAGGGCCTGCGATACATGCAGAAATACGCCTATACCGTGAATACGGTGAGGGACCACTACTTCTTCTTCTACGGCCATTACTACGCCGCCCAGGCCCACTTCATCGTGGGCGGAAAGTGGTGGCGGTATTACTTCCAGCAGGTAAGGCGATTTCTCCTCCTGGACCAGAGGACCGACGGCTCCTGGGCCAACCGCGTAGGCCCCGGCCCGGCTTTCGGAACGGCCGTGGCCTGCCTGGTCCTGCTGGTGCCCTACCAATACCTGCCCATCTTCCAGAGGTGACGGATGGACCCGAGGATTTCGGAAACGACCCGCCGCATCGAGAGGGAACTGGCAGTCCTCGAACGGGGCCTCCGGCTCAGGGTCTTTCTTCTGGGCCTCTTCCGCGCCGGCGCCATCCTCCTCTCCCTGGCGATCCTCCTCTTCCTGATCGACCGGGCCTTCACGCCGCCCCTTCCCGTCCGCTGGATCCTCCTGCTCCTCTCCCTGGCCTTCGCGGCCTGGACGGCGCACAGGTTCCTCGTCCGCCCCCTCCGGGTTCCGCTGGGCCCCACGGAGATGGCCCTCGCCCTGGAGAGACGGTTTCCCGAATTGGCCCAGCAACTCGTCTCGGCGGTGCAGCTCGGGGAAGCCGGGGAAACCACAGGTTTTTCCCCGGAGCTGGTCCGGGCCCTCCTGGAGAACGCGGCAAAGCGTTTCGAGGAGATCCCCGACCGGGACATCTTCCACTCGGCGCCCCTGGTCCGGGCCGGCGGGGCGGCAGCCCTCCTGGGCCTGGTCGTGGCCGGAGGGGTTCTTTTCCTTCCCGCCCACGTGGGGGTCTGGGCGCAACGAATGCTGGGAAGGGACATTCCCTATCCCCGGGCCACCCATCTCCACCTGGTCCTCCCCTCCTCGGGCCCCACCAGGAAAGTCCAAGGCAACCGGGTCGTCCTGGCCCGGGGCGCGGACCTTCCCGTGGCGGTCCGCGTCGAAGGAGTGGTTCCGGACATGGTCTGGCTGGTCACGGACGACGGAACGGAAAACGTCATGGCCCCCAAGGAGGCCAGGCTCTTCCGCTTCACCTTCCGCGGAGTGACCCGGAGTTTCTCCTTCCACGCCCGGGGAGGGGACGATCCGGAAGGGGACAGGACGGCCTACGTGGAAGTGGTGGACGCCCCGGCCGTGGCTTCCATCAAGGCCTACCTCACCCCTCCCCCTTACACCGGCATGGGGCCGACCCTCCAGGAAGGGGGACCCATCGAAGGCCTGGCCGGAACCCGGGTCCGCCTGGTGATCGCCCCCACCAGGCCCGTGGAGCACGCCAAGGTCTCCTTCGATTCGGGCGTCCAGGTCCCCCTGAAGGTCTCCGGGGAAGGCCAATCCCTGGAAGGGACCTTCCTCCTCACCCGGAACGACCGCTACCGGGTCCACATGAAAGGCAAGGAAGGGCTCGAGAACGTGCGGCCCGGCTCCAACCCCGTGGTGGTAGTCAAGGATACCCCGCCCCGGGTTCGAATTGCCGCCCCCGAGCGAAACTCCTTCCCTCTCACCCTGAAGGGGGTCCTTCCGCTTCGTGCCTGGATCACCGACAATTTCGGAGTGACCCGGATCTCCCTGGTGGTCCGGTCCCCGGGAGATGGGGTGGAACGGGAAAAAGTTCTCTACAAGGGAAAGGCCGTGAAGCAGAAGGGCCTGGTGCTTCTCGAGCCCGTCTCGGGACTCTTCCCTGGAGGGACCCGTCCCGTCCAGGAAGGGGACACCTTGAAGGTCCGGATCGACGCCAGGGACAACGCCGCGCCCAGGCCTTCCACCACCCAGAGCCGCACCATCCGGGTGGACATCTCCCGGCCCGGGGAACTTCTCCATTCCATCTCGGACCGGCTCCGCCGCCAGCGCACCTTCGTGGAGAGCGCGATCCGCTCCCAGTCGGACCTCACCCAGAGGCTGAGCGAGGCCTTGGACATCCTGCAAAAGGGCCGTTTTCCCCAGGGCCTTCGCTCCGAGATCCTGGCCGTCCAGGGAGGCCAATCCCGGCTCACATCCGTGGCCCGCCGCCTGCGAAGGGAACTTACCTCGGCCTTCGATCTCTACCTCTTCGGCGGAGCCCTTCCCCGCATGAACGCCCAGAACCTTCAGGAGCGATACAAGCTCTACTATTCCTCCCAGAA
>CAYQBW010000107.1:0-3386 GCA_964415725.1 uncultured Planctomycetia bacterium | reverse complement strand
CCCCTCTTCTACCTCTCTCTCCAGGCCTCCCGCCAGGCCGGCGAGATCGACCTTCCCCCCAGTCCCTCCCGCGTCCTGGACATGGCGGCCGCCGCGTGGGAGCTGGAAAGCAAGGTCTTCCCCGGGGTGGAGAAGCAACTCTCCCTGGCCCTTACAGCGTCCCGGGCCTCGGGGGCTCTCCCCCACGCGCTCGAAGCGGCCAAGTCCCAGGCCCGGGCCCGGCAGATCCTGGCCCGGATCGAGGGATGGCTCCAGGAGTGGAACGAATTCGACGACATCGTCCTCATCGTCCGGGACCTCCTGGAGGCCCAGAAGAAACTTCTTTTGCGCACCGACGCCCTGATCCAGGGGAAACCAAGGAAGGAAAAGAGGCCATGAAGACCCTTTTCGCCCCGTTGATCTTCCTCTTTACGGTCTTCCCGGCCCTGGCCCCCCTTTCCGCCCAGGCCGACACGGGCCCGCTCGTCAAGGAGCAGGCCCGCCTGGAAGAAAGGTTCCGGTATCTCCAGGACCTGATGAAACGCCTGGCCCGAAGGTTTTCCTCCGAAGGCGAAGAACAGCACCACAAGCGGCTCCTCGAGGCCGGCCTCGATTTCATCCGTTCCTCCAACATCGAAAACCTCCTCCTGGAAGCCAAGAACGACCTGGCGGCGGGGAGGACCTTCTCGGCCAGAAAGAAGCAGAAGGAGGCGGAGGCCAGGCTCCAGGAACTCTACGACCTTCTCCTGGAGCGAAGGAATACCCAGGACTTCGAAAAGGAGGTCCTCCGCCAGGAAAAGAATCTCAAGGAAATCGAGAACCTCCTGGCCCGGGAAAGCAAGCTCCGGGAAAAGACCCGGGACGTAGTGGAGAAATCCCTCTCCAAGGAAGAGAAGGACCTCCTGGCCCGCCTGGACTCGATGGTCCGCAAGCAGGAGGCCCTGGGCCGGAGGACGGAAAACCTCCAGCCCCCGGGCACGGCAGCCCTGGAGGAGGTCCTCCAGGAGTTGAAGGCCCTCTCCAAGAAGATCGGGGAGATCGAGAAAAACCTGGGGCCCCGTGGGAAAGGCCTGGACCTTCTCCGCAAGGTGAAGGCCCTCCTGGAGAAGCAGAGGGCCCTCGGCAGGCGCCTCCTCCAGGGGGACAGGGGCAAGGAGGCTGCCGCCCGCATGCGCAGCCTGGCCGCCCGGGCCAGGGCCCTTCCCCCCAAGGGACTTGCCCGGGAGTCGGAGGCGGCCCGGCTCCTCCAGGACGCCTCGGCCGCGGCGGCTTCCCCGGGAGCGCCTCCGGAGTTGAAGAAGGCCCTCAAAGATTTCCAGCGGCTCTCCTCCGATCCAAGGGCGGCTGACCGCATTTCCTCCCTCCTGGAAAAAGGGGCGGCCCGGGAGGAAAAAGAGAGCGCCGCCCGGGCCGCGCGGCTCGGGAAGGCATTCGAGGCCCAGGCCGGGGAGGCGGCAAAGGTCGCGGCCCTGGCCAAGGCGGAGTTCCCGGGAGCCTCGAGGCATCTCGAGAATGCTTCCAAGCGCAACCTCTCCACGGCGGAGGAAGCGGCCAGGGGGAACCAGGACCAGGCAGAGGCGTGGAACGAACAAGCCATGCTGGAGCTGGAACAGGCCCTGGCCGCCCTCCAGGCCGAAGGGGCGGACCCGGCCCGGTCGCTCAGGGAAACGGCCTTCAAGGCCCGCGGCCTGGCCCGGCGACTCCGTGAAGAAGGAATCTCACCCAAGGGGGCGGACCGGACCGCAAAGGCGGCGGAGGATCTCACCCGTGGCGGAGACCAGGCGGACCACGAAAAATGGAAGGAGGCGGCCCAATCCGCCCAGGCGGGAAAGGCCAAGGTCGACCAGGTGATCCAGGCCCTCTCGAAGGAACTGGAAAAGCGCACCGCCGGGGCCCGGGCTGAGGCAAGGAAGGCCGCCCGTGAGCAGGCCGCCCTGGAGAAGGAAGCGGCACGCCTCCAGAAGGACCTGGACAAGGCGGCCCGGCAGGGAAAGCTCTCCCCGGCCCAGAAAGAGAGCGCTTCTTCGGCGCTGCGGGAAGCCAGGGACGCCATGAACCGGGCCCGGAGGGACCTTGAGGGAACGCGCCTCGAGGGGGCCCGGAAAGCCCAAGCCAAGGCGGCCCAGGCCCTTTCCAAGGCCAAGCAGGCCCTTCGCTCGGGCCACAAGGTGAGGGGAAGGGCCCGGGAGGAGCTGAACAAGCTGGCCAAGCAACAGGAGGAAATCCGAAAGCGCATCCTCCAGCTCGCCCGGCGCATGGACCCGGCCAAGGACAGGGAGCCTAAAAAAGACCTGGAACAGGCGGCCCAAAGCGCCGCCCAGGCGACCCAGGGCCTCCAGCAGGGAGATTCCGAGCAAGCGCAAAAGAAGGAAGAGGAGACCCGGCGCAAGCTCGACGAGGCGAGAAAGAAAGTGGCCCGAAAGAGGGACCACTACCTGAGCCTCCGCCAGGAGGAACTCCTGCTGAACATGAAGCAGGAACTTCAGAAGCTTCTCGCCGCTCACCGGGAGGTCCAGAGGGAGACCAAAGACGTGAACCTCCGGATCGAGGAGCGCAACGGCCTGGTGGGCCGGGCCACCAGGCGGGCCTTGCGGCGCCTGGCCTCCAAGGAGAAGGACCTGGCCGGCACCTGCTCCTTTCTCCGGAAGACCCTGGAGAAGGAAGGCTCCCTGGTCTTCAGCCGGGTTCTCCTGGAAGCGGAGCAGGACCTGGGGGAGATCGCCCGCCTTCTCACCTCCCGGCCTCCCGTCACGGGGGTCCTGGTCCAGGGGATCCAGGAGGACGTGGCCCGCAACCTCACCCAGCTCCTGGCCGCCCTCAAGCGGGAGATCGCCCGGAGAAAGCAGGCCCCTCCCATGCGCTCCTCCAACCGGGGGCCGGGGAAGAAGAAGCTCGTCCCCGACGTGGCGGAGCTGAAGATGCTGAAAAGCCTCCAGGAGGACCTGATGCAAAGAACCAGGAACCTCCTGGAAGAAGCCGGCGTTCCAGGCGGGGAAGCCCTGATCCAGGCCGAACTCGAACGGCTGGCCAACAGGCAGAACGACCTGAACCAGGTCTTCAAGCAGTTCCTGAGGAAACTTGGAATCAAGCCCTCTTCTCCCGGGACGGCCCCCGGGAAGAAGCCGGGGAAGGAGAAAAAGGGAAAATGAAGATGCCATCCGCCGCGTTTGCCGTGCTCGGGATCCTGCTCCCGGCGCCCGGCCCGCTTTCCGCCCAGGCCCCGGCGGGAAAGGACCCGATGAAGAAGATCCAGGAACTCTTCAAGAAGGCCGAGAAGGCCATGGACAAAATCGACGACGCCCTCCTCGGCGCCGATCCCGTCCGGGCCGGCGATCCGGCCAAGGTGAAAACATCCCTCCAGGAGGCCTACAAGAACCAGGAGGTGGTGAAGAAGACCATCGAGGAGA
>CAYQBW010000106.1:0-7733 GCA_964415725.1 uncultured Planctomycetia bacterium | reverse complement strand
TCGCGGGACGACCGTCGGGCCGGCCTTCGGCCGTCCCTCGGGCGTCCCCTACGGCGTCCCCTACGGCTACCGGGGGGGCATGTATTTCCGGAACCACTTCAGGGATTCGGTGAGGTAATTCAGCATGTGGGTGGGCCGGTTGATCCCGTGGCCTTCTCCGGGGTAGAGGATCAACTTGGACGGCACATGGCAGAGCTGGAGAAAGGTGAAGAATTCCACTCCCTGCATGTGGTGGACCGCCTCGTCCTTCTTCCCGTGGATGAGAAGGATCGGGGTCTTCACCTGCATCACCCGCGCGACGGGGCTGTCCCGGAACATGCGGAGCATGGCTTCGGGCGATTCCAGGGGGTGGTAGTAGGCCCTGGGCAGGATGGAGTTGCTCTGGCCCATGGCCGAGGGGAAGTTGAAGCCCCCGGCGATGGAGACGGCCGCCTTGAACCGAGTGGTCCTGCTCACGGCCATGTTGGTCATGTATCCGCCGTAGGAGTACCCGGTCATGCCCAGTTTCTCCGGGTCCGCGATCCCCCGGGCCACCAGGTAGTCCACGCCCGCCATGAGATCCTTGAAATCGCCGTGGCCGAAGGACCGGTAGTTGCCCCGCTGGAACTTCAACCCGTATCCCGTGGAGCCCCTGGGGTTCACGAGAAGCATCCCGTAGCCGTGGTCGGCCCAGACGTGATACATGTACCGGTAGGAGTAGGACCGTCCCCACCGGAAGGCCGGCCCGCCGTGGGCGTGGAAGATCACGGGGACGGGCCTGCCCTTCTTGTATCCCCTGGGCAGGAAGAGGAAGCCCTCGATGACCGTGCCGTCGAAGCTCTTCCAGTGCAGGGTCTTTGCTTGCTGGAATCCGTATTTCTCCACGAGTTTCCGGATGGACGTCACCCTGGAGGCCTTCAAGGGGCCGGGCCCGGAGGGCCGGGCGGCGGCGAAGAAGATGTCCGCCGGGTGGGCGAAGTCGCTCCAGAGGAAGGCCACCCGGTGGAAGGCCTGGTCGAAGGTGAGCCCCCGGATCTCCCCTTCCACGCTGGTGACGGCCTCCACCGGCCCCGAACCGTCGGCCGGGACCCGGTAGATGTTGAGGTTCGCGCCCTCGGCCCCGGAGAACCAGATCCACTTCCCGTCGGGGGACCAGTGCATGGGCTCGATGGGACTGGAGAGCATCCCCGTGGGGTTCCCCTTCCAGTCCCTGGTCAAGTTCCGGATCCGCTTGCCCGAGGCCGGGTCGTAGATCCAGATGTCCTTGATGGTCAGGTAGACGTCGAAATCGTCCGTCCTGTCCCGGAAACAGGCCAGGCGCCGGCCGTCGGGGCTCCAGGCGGGCCAGGAGTGCTTCACCGGTCCCGCCTCGAGGAGCCGGGTCTTGCCCTCCAGGTCCACCAGGCCCAGGTGATGGTCCTCGCTCACCCCCTCGCTTCCCCTGGGATCGAAGGTGTAGGCCAGGGCCTTCCCGTCGGGCCTCCAGGCGAACTGGTAGATGTAGCTCTTGCCGCCGGTGAGCTGGGTACGCTTGCCCGTGGCCAGGTCCAGGACCCAGAGCTGGGGCCACTTGGTCCGGTCCTCCACCCAGGTCCACACCTCGGGATCCTTTCCAAACCCCGGATTCTTCCTGGTCTTCCTGGGAGGGGCCAGGAAGGCGATCTTCCGCCCGTCCGGGGAAAATTTGGCCCCCGAGACCGGGGCGTCGCAGATCTTTTTCGGGTCCGCCCCGTCCAGGCGGGTGAGCCAGAGAGCGGGTTTGCCGGAACGGGTGGAATAGAAGGCCAGGCCCTTCCCGCCGGGAGCCCACATGGGGCTCCAGGAATTCCCAGGCTCCCGGGTGAGCTGAAGGACCTTCCCCGTCTCCAGGTCGGCCAGGTAGACCTGGCGGAGGTAGGTGTCCTTCTTCAGGTCCCGGACGGTCCTGTGGAAGGCCAGGCGCTTCCCGCCGGGGGAGAGGGCCTCGCCGCCCACCATGGGGAGGGTGACGAAGTCCTTCACGGTGAACCGGTCTCTCGCGGCGGCGGGAGACGGGAAGAGACCCGCCGCGGGAAGGCCCAGGGCCAGGAGGAAAAGGGTTTTCTTCATGGGGATCAACTCCGTGTCTGGATGCCGCGCCTCCCGGGTCGGTCCCTCCCCGCGCGGCGGGGAGGGACCCGGGGGGCTACGAGTCTGCCCCGGCCGGGGGGGAGAAGGCAAAGACCCCTTGCCGCGGGACCTGGAACGAGAACTCCCGGGCGGCTAAGTTCCGGAGGCAGCCGGGGTCCCCGGCGGCGCTGCAGGCGAACCCATAGCCCCAACAAGGAACAGGGAGCCCGACCCATGGCCGAAGACAGAGGCCCCAGGCCCACCAACTTCATCCGCGAGATCGTCGAGAGAGACCTGGCCGAGGGGAAGCACAAGACCGTGGTCACCCGGTTTCCCCCCGAGCCCAACGGCTACCTCCACATCGGCCACGCCAAGGCGATCTGCCTCAACTTCGGGATCGCCAGGGATTACGGCGGAAGGTGCCACCTGCGCTTCGACGACACCAATCCCGCCAAGGAGGACGTGGAATACGAGGAGGCCATCAAGAGGGACGTGCGCTGGCTGGGCTTCGACTGGGGGGAGCACCTCTACTACGCCTCGGACTACTACGAGAAGCTCTACCAGTACGCCCTCCGGCTCATCCGGATCGGGAAGGCCTTCGTCTGCGACTTGAGCCCCGAGGAGATCCGCCTCTACAGGGGAACCCTGACCGAGCCGGGCAGGGAAAGCCCCTACCGGAACCGGTCCGTGGAGGAGAACCTGGACCTCTTCCGGAGGATGCGGGCAGGCGAGTTCGAGGAAGGTTCCCGGGTGCTCCGGGCCAAGATCGACATGGCCCACCCCAACCTCAACATGCGCGATCCGGTGGTCTACAGGATCCGCAAGGAGAGGCACCACAGGACCGGGGACAAGTGGTGCATCTACCCCATGTACGACTTCGCCCATTGCCTGTCGGATTCCATCGAGGGGATCACCCACTCCCTTTGCACGCTGGAATTCGAGGACCACCGGCCCCTTTACGACTGGTTCCTGGACGTGCTGGAGGTGGAGTGCCACCCGAGACAGATCGAGTTCGCCAGGCTGGATCTCACTTACACGGTGATGAGCAAGCGAAAGCTCCTCCAGCTCGTGGAGGAGGGGATCGTGGCCGGCTGGGACGACCCCCGGATGCCCACGCTTTCGGGGCTCCGGCGCAGGGGATATACGCCCGAGGCTATCCGGGAGTTCTGCGACCGCATCGGCCTGGCCCGCAAGAGGGGGGCCGTGGCGGACGTGGCCTACCTGGAGCACATCCTGAGAGAGGATCTCAACAAGCGCGCCCCCCGGGCCATGGCGGTGTTGAGGCCCCTCAAGCTCGTCCTGGACGACTACCCCGAGGGCAAGGTGGAGGAGTTCGAGGCGGAGAACAACCCCGAGGATCCCTCGGCGGGAACCCGCAAGGTGCCCTTTTCCCGGGAGATCTACATCGAGAGGGAGGACTTCATGGAGAACCCGCCGAAGAAGTTCTTCCGCCTGGCCCCGGGCCGGGAGGTGCGCCTCAAGCACGCCTACCTGGTGACCTGCACGGGCGTGGAGAAGGACCCGCAGACAGGGGAGATCCTGGCCGTCCACTGCACCCACGACCCGGAGAGCCGGGGGGGCTCGCCCAAGGACGGGCGCCGGGTGAAGGGCACCCTCCACTGGGTGTCCGCCGCCCACGCCGTCCAGGGTGAGGCGCGCCTCTACGGCAGGCTCTTCACCAAGGAGAACCCCCTGGACGTGGAGGAGGGAAAGGAGTTCACCGACTACCTCAACCCCGAATCCCTGGTGGTCCTCCAGGAGTGCATGCTGGAGCCTTCCCTGGCCGAGGCGGACCCGGGGAGCCGCTTCCAGTTCCTGCGCCAGGGCTATTTTTGCGCCGACCCGGACTCCCGGCCGGGCCGGCCCGTGTTCAACCTGACCGTCCCCCTCAAGGATTCCTGGGCCAAGATCCAGAAGAAGGGGGGGTGACCGGGCCGGAGGCCTGGAGGCCTAGGTACAAAAAAAATGGCTGGGAGACCGGGATTCGAACCCAGATTCCACGGTCCAGAGCCGTGTGCCCTACCGATTGGACTATCTCCCAGCGCTTTCTCCAGGGGAGGGATCCTCCCCCTGGAGCATCGAAAAAATAGGGCAAGTTTCTTGATTGTCAAGACCAGGTCGCCCTTGTTTCGACCTGGGCCTGGAAACCTCTTCTCTCCCTGGCGCCCCCCCGGGAATGCTGGACAATAGGGCTTTCCGGGCCCAGACCAGGAGGCTTCTCCATGATCCGTTGGAACCCTGCCCTTTTCGCCCCGCTCCTCTTCCTCCTTCAGGGGGGGCTTCCCGCCCAGGAAGGCGGCGTCGATGTCCACCGCCTTCCCCTGGGCCATCCGGTGTATAGATACGATCTCAGATTCCTGGAGAGAGGGGAAATCTACAGCGCCGCCCGGGACCGGCGGCTCACCTTCCGGGAGTTCCTGGAGGCCCTGGAGCCCTACAGGGTGATTCTTCTCGGGGAGGAGCACGACAACCTTGCCATCCACCGGTTCCAGGCCCGGGTGGTGGAGGCCCTGGCCCGGGGGAAGGGGCCCCTGGTGGTGGGCATGGAGTTCTTCACTCCGGCGGACGATTTCTACCTGGAGGAGTATGTCCGGGGCCGGCGGGGCCTGGTCTCCCTGCTCACCGCGGCGGACTGGCCCGCAAAGGGTGGATTCAACTACCGCTACTACCAGCCCATCCTGGAGGCGGCCCGCTCCGGCGGCGCCCGGATCGTGGGCCTCAACGTGCCCCGGGAGGTGGTCAAGGTGGTGGCCCGCCGGGGCCCCGCCGGCCTCTCGGCGGAGCAGAGGTCCCTCTTTCCGCCCCTGGATCTCTCCATTCCGGAGCACCGCTACCTGATCCGCTGTTTCTTCGGGCGGATGGCCGTGGAAAACCCGGCCTTCTTCGAGAAGTTCTACGCCGCCCAGGTGGTCTGGGACACCGCCATGGCGGCCAACGCCCTGGCGGCCCTGGACAAGGCGGGCCCTTCCTCCAGGGAGGTGGTGATCGCCGGCGGGGGCCATGTCCTCTACGGCCTGGGAATCGGAAGGCGGATCCGGATGCTCCGCCCCGAGGTTCCCGTGGCCGAGGTGGTTCTCCTTCCCGTGGAATCCGCAAAGGCGGCCCAGGGCAAAGGCCATGGAGGCCTGAAGAAAGGATCTCCTTCCCGCGGGAAGAAGCTCCCTCCCAAGGTTCGGGCCCCGAGAGGGAAGCAACCCGGCTCCAAGAAAGGGGCGGGGAAGAAGAGCCCGACTCGGCCCATGGGACATCCGGGCCTTGGGAGGGGCATGAAGCCCCGGTCCGGCCGGGTGGTCTCCCGTTCCCTGGGGACCTTCCTGGTCGGAACGGGCCCCTCCAAGGGGGAATACCCGGCTCTTCCCCTCAGGTTGGCCCGCAAGGGGGACAAGGTGGTGGTTTCCTCTCTCCCCCCGGGAAGCCCCCTGGGACGGGCGGGCCTCCGCAAAGGGGACCGGGTCCTCTCCATCTGCGGCGTCCCCTGCCGTTCGGCCGCGGCTTCCATGGTGCGACTCATGGCCCTGGACTGGGGCGATCTCCTGGAGATCCGGGCCGCCCGGGGCAAGGGCAAGGTCTTCACCCTGGCCGTCCGCCTGGAGAAACCGGGGGCGCCGAAAAAGAAGGCTTCCCGCGGGCCCAGGCTGGTCCTCCTCCGCCACGCACTGGAGGTGGAACTGGATCCCCTTTCCCACCAGGTGAAGTGGCTGGACCGGGTCACCCTTCCGGCGGACCTCTTGGGAAGGCGCCAGGGCAGGATCGCCTTTCGCTTGAGCCCCGCTTTCCGGCCCTCCCTTGCGGGGAAGGCCGGGGAGGCGCGCCTGCGGCCCCTTCCGGGGGGGAAGAAGGGTCGGGACTGGGAACTCCTCCTTCCTCCCCCCTTCTCGGGGCCCCGGGAGGTGGCTCTCCGCGCCTCGGGAAAGGTCTACGTTCCTCCCTCGGCGAAAGGCGAAGAATACGCCCGGGGGTTTCAAGTGACCGAAGGAGTCCTGGAAAAGAGGGGGGTCTTCCTTTCCGGCGCGACCGGGTGGGTCCCCGCCTTCGAGGGGGCGGAGCTCTTCACCTTCGACATGACCGTCCGCGCCCCGGCGGCCTGGAAGGTGATCAGCCAGGGGAAGAGGGTCTCCGCCGGCCTCCGGGGCCGGTGGAGCCGGACCCGCTACCTGGCGGAAAAGCCCCAGGAGGAGGTCTACCTGGTGGGGGGCCCCCTCCACGAGTTCGACGGAAACGCCCCGGGCGTGGAGACCATGGTCTTTCTCCACGACGAGGACCCGGGCCTGGCCGGGCGGTACCTGGCGGCCACCACGGTCTACTTGAACATGTATTCCAGGATGATCGGCACCTACGCCTGGAGCAAGTTCGCCACGGTCGAAAATTTCTGGGAAACCGGATACGGGATGCCCTCCTTCACCCTGCTGGGGCCGCGGGTCATCCGCTTCCCCTGGATCCTCTATTCCTCCTTTCCCCACGAGATCCTCCACGACTGGTGGGGGAACGGCGTCTACGTGAAGATGAGCCAAGGCAACTGGTGCGAGGGATTGACGGCCTACCTGGCGGACCATCTCCTCCAGGAGCAGAAGGGGGCGGGCCGGGAATACAGGCGGCACGTCCTGGAAAAATACACCAACTTCGCCGCCGGCGAGGGGCGGGATTTCCCTCTCTCGGATTTCCGGGAGCGCCACAACCCGGCCACGGAGGCCGTGGGCTACGGAAAGGCCCTCATGGTCTTCCACATGCTCCGCCGGAGGCTCGGGAACGAGCGTTTCCTCGAGGCCCTGAGGGCCTTCTACATGGGGATGCGTTTCAGGAAGGCTTCCTGGTCCGACCTGGAGCGCTACTTCGAGGCGGTGCTCGGCGGCGATCTCTCCCCCTGGTTCGCCCAGTGGATCCGGAAGAAAGGAGCGCCCCTGCTCCGCCCGCTCGGGGCCGAGGCGGTGCGCAGGGGCAAGGCCTACGAGTTGACCTTCCGGGTGCGGCAGGAACAACCCGGTCCGCCCAGGAGGATCATGCTCCCTTACGCCGTCCACCTCCAGGGCCGCAAGCGGGCCCTGCTTGTCAACGCCTGCCTGAAGGACAAGGAGGAAACGGTCCGCCGCAGGTGCATGTCCCTTCCCCTCAGGGTGGACCTGGACCCCAGGTTCGACGTCTTCAGGAAGCTCCTGCCCGAGGAGATCCCTCCCACGGTGGGGGCCGTCCTGGGGGCGCGGGAGGCCCTGGTGGCGCCGCCGGCCGGCTTCTCCCCGGGCGGGAAGGGAGGCTACGGGGCCTTCCTTTCCCTTCTTCGGGCGGGAGGAAAGGGCGAGGTGGATCTCCTGCCTCCCGGAAAGGTCCCGGACCTCTCCTCTCTTCCCGGGGGCGGGACCCTCTGGGTCCTGGGCGGAAAGAATCCGCTCCGGGGGATCGTGGAGAAGATGCTTCGCCGCGCCGGGGGAAGCCTGGAAGGCGGCCGCTTCCGCCTGCCCGGCGGGCGGGAGGGCTCCCTGGAGGAGGAGAGCCTGGTGCTGGCCCTCCCCTTCCCCGGGAAGCCGGGGAGGTTCATGATGTTCGTCTCCCTGGCCGACCCGGCCGCCGGGCCCGTCCTGGCCCGCAAGCTTCCCCATTACGGGAAATACGGCTACCTGGCTTTCAAAGGCCCGGAAGGGACCAACACCATCAAGGGGCGGTGGGCCTGGACC
>CAYQBW010000105.1:0-7770 GCA_964415725.1 uncultured Planctomycetia bacterium | reverse complement strand
GCCCTCCCCAGCGGAACGGCGGGCCGCGGCGCCGGGCGGCTCACGATGTAGACCAGGCTCCCCCCCTCCCGGTCGTCCTGGAGGGCCGAGACGGCCAGGTAGAGGGCGATCAGGGGCAAAAGGATGCTGAGAAAGGCCCAGGAATGGAAATAGATGAAAAAGCGGTCCAGGAAGTGGGGGTTTCCCCGCCGGAGGAGGACGATCACCTCCATGCCCCAAAGGGGAAGAAAGCCAAGAAGAGGAACCAGGGCCCTTCTCGTGAAGAGGCTCCGCCTCAATCCCCACCAGAACTGGGTCCTCAAGGTCACCCACCAAAGCCGCACGGCCCCGCTCCTTTCGCTCACCCCATGGCCTCAGCCCACCAGGTAGTCAAAGAGGGCTTCCAGGTTCTCGTCCAGGATCCGCACTTCCTCGATCCCCGCCCACTCCTCTTTTCCCACCGCACTGAGAGCCCGGAAGAAGGCCTCCGCCTCCCAGGTCTCGCCCTCCACGCTTTCCCCCGCGATCCGCACCCCTCCCACGGAAGGCCACCGCACCATCTCGGCGGCGAGTCTCCTGGGGTCCCTCCCCCGCACCCGAACCCGGACGGGCTGATCCCTGAGGAGGGCCCGGATCTCGGGGATCTCGCCCCAGGCGAGAATCCGCCCCTGGTTGAGGAGGATCACCCGGCTCGTCATGGCTTCCACTTCGTGGAGGACATGGCTCGAGACGAGCACCGCCTTTCCCCTCTCCCCCAGCTCCTGGACCCGGGCGATCACCTCCCGGCGCGCCACCGGGTCCAGGCCCGTGAGGGGCTCGTCCAGAAGAAGGAGGTCCGGGTCGTGGCCCAGGGCCTGGGCCAGCTTCAACCTCTGTTTCATCCCTTGCGAATACCCGGCCACTTTCCGGCCCGCCGCCCCGGCCAGGCCGACTTCCTCCAGGAGGGCCTCGGTCCTCCGCCGCGCCTCCCGGCCCGGAAGCCCCGAGAGAAGAAGACAGGTCCTGAGAAAGCTCCTTCCCGTCATCCCGGGAGGAAAGACCTGGGTCTCGGGAAGGAGGCCCACCCGGGAACGGACCTTGCCCGAGCGGAAAGGCGGTCTCCCGAAAACCTCGACCTTGCCCATCCCGGGGCGGATCAGGCCCGCCGCCAGGTGCAGGATCGTGGACTTCCCCGCCCCGTTGGGGCCGAGCAGGCCCGTCACCCCGGCCTGGAGGGAAAAACTCACCTCCAGGATCCCCGCCACGGGACCGTACCAGCGGGTCACCCTCTCGAAGCGCAGGGCCGGCTCGCTCATCCCACCACCTCCAGGGGCTTCAGGTTCCTGCGCAGAACCAGGTAGGCCAGGACCGAGAGGAGAACGCTCAGGGCCACGCAAAGGGGCAGGGAGAGGGGAACCTCGGGCTTCACCCCCAGGATGGCCTCCCCCACCCGCTGGAGGATTCCCCAGGGAGAGAGCTGGACGGGCCAGGACTCCCGCAGGAAGCGCCGCAATCCCCCGGAGAAGACCAGGTGCATCACCGCCAGGAATCCGGCCCAGAGGATCTGGCTCGTCCTGGGCGAGGAGGTCACCGACGAGATGGCCGCCACCCAGATCCCCATGACCAGGGCGAAGAATCCTCCCTGGAGGAGGATCCTCCCCGGGATCCACAGGGTCTCCTCCAGGAAGGACCAGTCCGGCGCGGCCAGGGCCCCCGCGAGCCAGACCAGGAGGGCGGGGATGGCCGTCACCGAGGCCACGGCCAGGGCCGCCCCGCACCAGCGGCCCAGGATATACCTGAAAGGGGAAAGAGGCCTCGTGAAGTAGAGTTCCAGGGCCCCGGTCTTCCGGTCCAGGCTGATCGTGCGGACCGCCGTGGCAGCCAGGAAGACCAGCACGGGAAGAAGGGAGAATTCCAGGAGGGGCCCCGAATAGAACTCCATGGAACGGGGGTTCCCGAGAAAGACATGGGGCATCCGCCCCGGCCTGGGGGCGCTCCCGTCCAGGGCCACCAGCGAAAGGGCCATGAACAGCCGCACCAGGAGAACCAGGAAGGGGACCACGCAGGCGAACCAGAGGACCAGGAGCTTCCGGTTCCGGATCCAGGCGCCGGCCTCCGCCATGGGCAGGACGAGCCAGGAAGGCCGCCCCGGCCGCTCCTCCTCCCTGAGTTCCAGGTATCCTCTCTCGTAGATCGGCATCTCAGGCCCCTCCCCCGACAGCCTCCCCGAAAACCTCTTCCAGGGAGCGGCGCGCCTCCACCAGGGAGCGGACCACGCCTCCCCCGGCGGCGACGGCCCGGAAGACCTCCCGTCCCCCCGCGCCGGGAGGAAGGCCCACCCGGATCTTCAGGAAGGGCCCGGCCCTTTCCACCCGGATTACCGAAATTCCACTCCCAGCCAGGGCGGCTTCCAGCTTTTCCCTCTCCCCCGCGGCCAGGACCTCCCGGACCCGGGGCGCGGCCGCCGTGAGTTCGGCCAGCACCCCCCTTTTCAGGACCCTTCCCTCGTGCAGGAGCAGGGCCTCGTCGCAGACTTCCTCCACGTCGCTCAGGATATGGGAGGAAAGGATCAGGGTCTTTCCCCGCTTCCCCGCGAGTTCACGCACCCTCTCGAGCATCTGCTTGCGTCCCGCCGGATCGAGGCCGTTGGTGGGTTCGTCCAGGAAGAGGAGGGGGGGATCGTGCACCAGCGCCATGGCGAGCTTCACTCTCTGCACCATGCCCGTGGAATATCCCTCCATGGGGCGGTAGCGCGCCTCGCCCAGGCCGGCGAAGTAGAGCATCTCGTGGGCCCGCCTCCGGGCGATCCGCCGGGGAAGTCCCGAGAGGCGCCCCGCGTAGACCACGGCCTGGAACCCGGTCATCCCGGGAAAGGCCACCTGCCCCTCGGGAAGGTAACCCACCCGGGCCCGAACCGAGGCGGGCCGGCGGGCGGCGTCCACCCCCAGGACGCGGAGGCTTCCCCGGCTTGGGGGAACCAGGCCCAGGAGGGCCCGGAGGATCGTGGTCTTGCCGGCCCCGTTGCGCCCGAGAAGGCCGAAGGCCCCTTGTCCCAAAGAGAAGCTCACCTCCTTCACCGCCGTGAAGGAGCCGTACTTCACCGTCAGGTCCTGGATCTCCACCACCTTTTCGGGCAAGTCGATCCTCCTGCCTTGGGAACCGCCGGAACGGGAGGGAATCCAAATAGGATACAGGTCTTCGGAAGGAGGGCCATTTCCTTCGTCTTTTCTCCTTTTTACCTTTTTGTGAAACCTCCCCGCCGGGTTCCACGGCCGGGGGAGTGTAGAATCCAGAAGAAACCCAGCGGAACCGGGGCAGGCGCCGGGAAGAATGATTCCTTCCCGGCGGGAGGGCCGCCCCGGCGAACGAAACGATCGGAGACATCCAAGGAGGTCCGCCCCACTTGCGCCGTTCTGTGTTCCGCCTCCTGGCGCCCTTCCTGGCCCTGCTCTTGCCCTTCGCCCTTCTCGTGGGGCTGGGGGTGAGCTACATGAGCCTGGTCAAGGCCAACCGGGAGAGGAGCCTGCAGGAAAAGGCCCGGCTCCTGTTGAGGAGCAGGGAAGCGGACCTGGCGGCCCGGGTGGAAGACACGGCGGGAAAGGCCCTGGACCTCCTGGCGCCGCCCCTGGAGAAGAACGGCAAGACCCTTCCTTTCCCGCGGCTCTTCGCCAGGGCGCTGGCTCCCCAGGCCGAGGCGGTGGAGGGGGTGACGGGGGTTTTCCTGATCCGCGGGGAGGACCTTCTCTACCCCCCGCTCCCTCCCCAGGCGACCTTGGAGGAGAAGAACGCCGAATTTCCTTTCGAGAGTCTGCGGGATCCCCGGGCCCAGGAAGAGTGGGAACGCGTCTCCGGCCTGGTGGACGATTTCGTCCGCACCCTCTCCTTCGACTGGGCCCTGGAAGAAATCAGGAAGGCCCGCCGCGCCAAGGACATCCGTGACCCGGACTTCCCTCTCTTTCTGGATTACCTGGAGGCCACGGTTCTCAGGGCCCGCAAGGACCACGCCGGGGCGCGCAAGGCCTTTCTCTCCCTGGCGGAGAAGCTCTCGCGCCGAAAGCCCCGGCCCGGCCAGGAGACCCTGCTCTGCCTCTACGAGGCGGCCCGCCTGGCTCCTCCCGAAACCAGGAAGAAGGAACTCCTGGAGCTGGCCCGGGAGATCGCCCGGGGCGAATGGAACGACGTCCCCGGGAAATTCCTCCAGTTTATTTTCTTCGACCGCATCCTGGCCGACCTGGAGCGGATGAAGGACCCGGCGGTCCAGGACGCCCTGGAAGAAGAGATCAAGCCCATGGAAGCGGCCCGGGAGGCCCAGCGGGCCTTCGGCCTCTCCATGGCCTTCCTGGGCAAGGCCCTGGTTCTCTCGGAGCTGAAGAAGACCGCCCTTCCCAAGGGGGAGACCCACTACCTGGACATGGAGGGGACCGAAGGGCCCCTGGTCCTGGCCTTCCGGGTGATCACCGGGCCCGGCGGCCCCGAGATGGTGGAGGGAGCGGCCCTGGACCTGGCCTCCTTGGCCTCGGAAGTCCTGGGCCGGGAAGAGGCCAAGGGGGGCTCCGACCCGGAAGCCCTGGTGGTCTCACTCCGGACCCCGAGAAACCTGCCCGTCGGGAATCCGGCAAAGGAAAAAAAGGATAAGGATGCCCCACCCGTGGCCTCCCTGGACCTGGGCCCGCCTCTGCAGGGCTTCCGGCTCCTGGCACGCCTCAAGGACCCGTCCGCCGTCCTGAGGCGGGAAGCCCTGGACCGGTGGAAGCTGGGTCTCTACCTGGCGGCCTTGACCCTCATGGCCGGGACGGGAGCGGTCTTTCTCGGCCGCAACGTGAAACGGGAACTGGAGCTGGCCCGCCTGAAAGCGGACTTCGTCTCCCGGGTCACCCACGACCTGAAAACCCCGCTCTCCCTGATCCGGCTCTACGCCGAGACCCTGACCATGGGACGGGCCAGGAGCCGGGAAGAGCAGGAGAAATGCGGAAAGGTGATCCTCTCCGAGTGCGACAGGCTCACCGCCATGGTGGACAAGATCCTGGATTTCTCTTCCCACCTGGACCGCGGTGAATTCACCTACCGGCCCGGGAGGATCCGGGCGCGAAGGGTCGTGGAGGAAGCCCTCCAGGCCTTCCGGCCCAAGGCGGAGAGCCAATCCGTGAAATTGAGCTGGGAGCTGGAGGGGGACCCCGAAGCCTTCCTGGACGAGGAGGCCTTCAGGCGGTGCGTCTTCAACCTCCTGGACAACGCGGTGAAATTCGGCGGAGGGGAAGTGGAGGTCTTTCTCGGGGAACAAGGGGAAATCCTGGTCCTGGAAGTCCGGGACCGGGGCCCCGGCATTCCGCCGGGGGAACGGAGGAAGGTCCTCCGTCCCTTCTACCGGGGCGCGGGGGCCGGCGAAAAACGAGGCTCGGGCCTGGGACTCTCCCTGGTCCAGCACTTCATCATGAACCATGACGGCGCAATCCAGATCCTGGACCGGGCGGGAGGAGGGGCGGTGATCCGCGTCACCTTCCCCAAGACCCGGGCGGGAGACGACGCAAACCCCCGAAGGGAGGTCGACCCATGAAAGAGCAAAGTCCTGACAAGATCGCCCTCATCGAGGACGAGCCCGAGATGGCGGAGGGGATCAAGTACAACCTGGAACTGGAGGGCTACCAGGTCCGGACCGCCGGAGACGGGGAGGCCGGGATGGAGCTGGTCCTCTCCTGGGAGCCCGACCTGGTCCTCCTGGACCTGATGCTTCCCAAGAAACCGGGCTTGGAAGTCCTGAGAGACCTGCGGAAAAAGAACATCTGGACTCCCATCCTGATCCTCACGGCCTTGAACCGGGAAGGGGACATCGTGGCGGGGCTTGAGACCGGAGCGGACGACTACGTCTGCAAGCCCTTCAGCCTGGCGGAGCTCCTGGCCCGGGTGAGGGCGGTGATCCGGAGGAACCGCCACCCCAAGGGAGGGGAACAGGAGGTGGTGAACCTGGGAGGGAAGGCGGAGGTGGACTTTCTGCGCTACGAGATCCGCCGCGGGGGGAAGCGCTTTCCCCTCTCCCGGTTCGAGGCGGAGATCCTGCGTTACCTCCTGGCCCGGCGGGGAGAGGTGGTGAGCAGGGAGGACCTTCTCCGGGACGTGTGGGGCTACAAGATCCTTCCCCAGACCCGTACCGTGGACAACCACATCGCCCGTATCCGGAAGAAGCTCGAAGAAAAACCCGACGAGCCTTACTGGATCCAGACGGTCCACGCCATCGGGTACCGTTTCACCCCGGCGGAGTGAAGGACCGGGCCCTTCCCGGAGACTATTACAGGCCCATTACACCCCGGCGGGGACGGGGATCCGAAAAGGACTTAGAATAGGAGTGTCGGTTTCAGGTTTTTTCCCAGCGGAGAGCCTTCCATGAGCCGGTGGATCTGGATGAGTCTCTTGGGGCTTCTGCTCCTGGCCTCGGCGCCCTGCGGGGCCCAGGAAGACCTGCGCCTCTACCACGAGGCTCTCTACCTGGAGCACGTGGCCCACCAGCCGGAGAAAGCCCTGGCGGTCTACAGGAAGATCTGCCGGCAATTCCCCAACTCCCCTTTCCGCCGGAACGCCCTGGTCCGCCAGGCCGACCTCCTGAGGAAGCTCCACCGCCCCGAGGAAGCCAAGAAGGTCCTGGCTCTCCTCTCCAAGGAAGGCCTGGCCCGGCAAGCGAGGAAGGACATCTCCCGCCTGGAGAAGAACGCCCGGAGGATCAAGGAAAGGGAAGCGCTCCTGGAAAAGCTCAAGGGCTTCCGAAAACGGCTCCAGGCCCTCCAGGCCCGGCTGGAGCGGGTCAGGAAGGACGGGGCTCCCCCGGAGGAGGTGAACCGCTTGGAAAAGCAGGTCCGGGGCCTCAAGAAGTCCATCGACGCCCTCAAGCCCCGCCTGATGGGAGGGTGGCTCAATCCTTTCTGGGTGAAAAAACAGGGACTGGTTCCCAAGAAGGGCTTCCGGGAGGCCCGGAAACTGAGCGCCCGGATCCTGGAACTCCGCAAGAGATACCAGGCCCTCCGGGCCCAGGGGAAGGCAAAGGAAAGCGCCCTGGTCCTGGCCCAGCTCAAGAAGGCTCAGGCCCGCCTGGAAGCGATCTTTCGTCCCTTCCAGGCCCACAGGAGACGTCCCCGGGGTCCCAGGCACGGCAGAGGTCTCTATCCGGGCTGGTTTTTTCCGAAAGGCCGGCTCGGCGGCATCCTCCTCTCCCCCCGGAGGCTGGCCCGCCTGGACCCGGCCGCCCTGGAGGAGATCCTGAAAAGAGCGGACCGTTTCGTGGCCCTTGTTGCGGGTTCCCTGCAGAAGAGAGGGAGGAAGGACGCCGCCCTCCGGTTCCGGATGACCTGGAGACTGGCGCGCCGGCTCTACGAGAAACGCGCCTTTCCCCAGGCCGCCGCCAAGACCAGGGTCCTTCTGGGCATGCTCCCCTGGAGAGGAATGAGGCCGCCCGGACCGTTTCGACCCGTACCCCGGAAAAAACCGGCCAAGAAAGGCCCCGCCCCGGTAAACCGGAAAAAGAAGTAAACCCCTCCGGCGGAATCGGTGGGCCCAAGAATGGCCAAAGGGAAGGACCCAAGCCCCGGTTTCAGACTCCGCTTCCCACGGCGCTCCCTCCCGAAGAAATCCGTGATCTTCCCCCAGCCACCGATGTTGTGAAACCCCCGCCGGAACGGGTCCGGATCGGAGATCCGGTCCCGTGACGTCGGGGGGCCATTTCCGAAGCATTCACCGAATCCGGGACCAGACAAGACTTTTGTCGCGTCTGCCAATCAGTGCCCTTTTCAAGTGGTGCGCCAGGCTAAGACCCCAAACCAGCCAGGT
>CAYQBW010000104.1:0-7882 GCA_964415725.1 uncultured Planctomycetia bacterium | reverse complement strand
GGGTTTCCGGGAAGAACCGCTTCCGGACGGGAGGGAGAAAGGGATCTGCCGGAGACGAGGCCTGCGCAGATCCTGCGCAAGGCATGCAGAGGTTGCGGGGTCCCGCCGGCCGGTCCGGTCCGGGGAGGGCGTGGAACACGGCTTTTTCCCCGGGAATGGGGAGTTTTTCCTTTCGGCACGCCTTTTGCGAGGTTTACGTTCCGTTCGGTCTTGAATGCGGGCCTCGACCCCACCCAAGAGGAACGCCGGGGCCGCCGGGCTCCTCCCGGCGGCCGGAGGCGCGAATTATGAGAAAGGAAATGTCATGGTTTTGAAAGCGGGATTTTTTGTTTCCGGGATCTTCTCCCTCTTGCTCGCCGCCGGGTGCGGGGGAAGCGCCGCCGGCTCCCACGAGGGGCATTCCGGTTCCCACGGGAATTCCCCGGCGGGGATGCATTCCTCCGACCAGGTCGCCCAGAAGACCTGCCCCGTCATGGGGAATCCGATCGACAAGAATATCTACGTCGACTACAAGGGCCGGAGGATCTACTTCTGTTGCAAGGCATGTGTCTCCACCTTCAAAAAAAACCCTGAAAAGTATCTAAAGATCGTCGACGCGGAGTTGAAATCCGGCAAGTGATCTCCCTCCTCCCCCGGGCCGGTTCCTCCCGGTCTGCCGGGGAGGACCGGCCCAGGAGGTGGACATGAGACCCTTCTTATTTCTTGCCTGGGGCGGCCTGGCCGCCTTCTACTTGGGGTGCGGCGGCGGCTTCCTTCCCCTGGAGAAATCCCGCGGGGAGGAACTCTTCTCCCTGCCGGGAAAGAAGGGGGAGGCCCCTTCGGGCGGGACGCAGAGGGCGGAATTCCCGCGCAGGCCTCCGGGCCTGGAGGCATACGTCCGGATGGGCCTGGCGAAAAACCCCGGGCTCCGGGCCGCCTTCGACGCATGGCGCGCCGCCGCCCGCAGGGTGGAGTGGGCCGCCGCCCTTCCCGAGCCGGCCTTGTCCTGGACCCACTTCGTGGAGGCCCTGGAGACCCGGACCGGTCCCCAGAGGAACCAGTTGGGCCTTTCCCAGGCCCTTCCCTGGCCGGGCAAGCTGACAGCCAAGAAGAAGGTGGCCGCCGCAAGGGCCGAGGCCCTCTGGGCCCGCGCCTTGAAAAAACGGGCCGAGCTGGTCCGGGACATACGGAAGGCCTGGTATGAATACGCCTGGCTGGGCCGGGCCGTGGAGATCACCAGGTCCAACCTGGATCTCCTGAAACTCCTGGAGCCGGTGGTCCAGCGCAGGATCCAGGCGGGCGGAAACCAGTCGGAGATCCTCCGCCTCCAGGTGGAGATCGGGAAGGTGCAGAACCGGCTCGAGTCCCTGGTGGATTCCAGGCCCGCCTTGAGCGCCGCCCTTGCGGCCCTGGTGGGATGGAAGGGGAGGGCCCTTCTGCCCTGGCCCGTCCTGGAGGAGTCCGAGCCGGCGCGACTGGACCGGGAGAAACTCGTTGCCCTCCTCTTCGAGAAGAACCCCGAGCTGGCCGTCCTGGACAAGGAGGTCGCGACCAGGGGAGAAGAGGTGGGCGCCGCCAGGATGGAGAGATACCCCGATTTCCGGGCCGGTCTCTCCTGGTTCCAGACAGGGAGCGCCAGGTCCGGCGGAGTCCGGGGGAGCGGAAACGACCCCTGGGCCTTTTCGATCGGCGTGAAGATCCCCCTCTGGGTGGGCAAATACGACACCGAGATCCGGGCGGCCGAGGCCTCCCGGGAGGCAGCCATGGGAAGACTCAAGGATGCGAAGAACAACCTCTTTTCCAGCCTGGAGCTGGCCCTCTACAAGGAACGGGACGCCGAGAGGAGGGTGGCCCTCTACAGGGACACCCTGGTCCCCCGGGTGCTCAGGTCCTACCAGGTGACCCGAAAGGCCTACGAGGCGGGCAAGGCGGACCTTCTGGACACGGTGGACCAGTTGAGGCTTCTTCTGGAGTTCCGGCTCGCCCTGTGGCGGGCCAGGGCGGACAGGGGGAAGAGTCTCGCCGAGATCGAGGCCCTCTGCGGGGGTGAAATCCGATGAAGAAATACCCGATCGTGATTCTTCTGGTTCTCGCCGCCGGGGCGGGCGGCTTCTTCCTGGGACGCCGGGCCGGCACCGGGGCTTCTCCCGCCGGGCCGGCTTCCCGCCCGGCCGGGGCCCCCGCTCCCCCGAAGAAGAAGGCCGTCAAGTGGACCTGCTCCATGCACCCCTGGATCATCCGCGACAAGCCCGGCAAATGCCCCATCTGCTCCATGGACCTGGTTCCCATGGAAGAAGGCCCCTCGGGCGGAGGCGGGCCCAGGGAGCTGGCCATGTCGGCGGAGGCCGCCGAGATCGCCGGGATCGCCACGGCCCCGGTGGAGCGGAGGGCCGTCGCCAAGGAGATCCGCTTCTACGGAAAGATCGATTACGACGAGACCAGGGTCAAGACCCTGCCCGCCTGGATCCCGGGACGGATCGACAAGCTCTTCGTGGATTACACGGGCATGCGCGTGAATCGGGGGGACAGGCTCGGCCTCCTCTACAGTCCGGATCTCCTGGAGGCCCAGGAGGAACTTCTCCAGGCGGCGAGACAGGTCGAGGAGGGAAAGAGGGAGAAGAACGAATTCCTGAAAAAGAGCAGCCTGGACGCCCTGGAATCGGCCCGGGAGAAATTGCGCCTCCTCGGGTTGGAGAATTCCCAGATCGAGAAGATCGAGACGAGCGGAAAGGTGAAGACCCGCCTGGAGATCCTGGCTCCCATGGGGGGGGTGGTGATCCGGAAGATGGTGAAGGAGGGGGAATACGTAAAGACGGGTGAGCCCCTTTTCACCATCGCCGACCTCTCCCGGGTCTGGGTGAACCTCGAGGCCTACGAGGACGACTTTCCCTGGATCCGGCTGGGCCTGGAAGCCCGGGTCCGGGCGGAAGAGGCCCTTCCCGGCAAGGAGTTCCGGGGGAAAGTGGTCTTCGTGGATCCCTTTTTGGACGAGGCGACCCGGACGGCCCGGGTCAGGCTGGAGTTTCCCAATCCCCAAGGGCTCCTGAAGCCCGGGATGTTCGTCCGGGCCCGGGTCTTCTGTCCCTTGCCGGCCGGGGGAGAGCCGCCTCTTGTGGTTCCCGCGACGGCGGTCCTGCTCACGGGGAGGCGGGCCCTGGTATACGTGAAAAAACCCGGCCGGGGGGACCCGGTGTTCGAAGGCAGGGAGATCCGGGTCGGGCCGAGGGCGGGCGACTACTACGTGGTTCTCTCCGGGCTCGCCGAGGGGGAGCGGGTCGTGGTGGAAGGCGAGTTCTGGATCGACAGCGCCCTCCAGCTCAAGGCCAAGCCCTCGATGATGAGCCCCGGGGGAAAGAAGAAGGCCGCGGGAGGGCCGAAAAAAGGCGTTCCCCCGGAATTCTCCGCCCGGGTGGGGACCCTCCTGGAAGGATACTTCTCCCTTGAGGACGCGCTGGCCGCGGACGATTTTTCCGCCGCGAAGAAAGCCCTGGAGCGGATGAAGAAGCTCCTTTCCTCCATGAAGGGGAAGGTCCTGGAGTTCAAGGACCGGCCCCTCTGGACCAGGGAGAGGAAGCTCCTTCTCGGGGCCCTGGAGAAGGCCTCCTCCGCGTCCGGCCTGAAGGGTCTCCGGGAGGTCTTCGCCCACCTTTCCGACCTTGTCTCCCGGGTGGTCCGGGATTGGGGGACGGGCGGGAAAGGAAAGGTCTACCGGATCTTCTGCCCCATGGCCTTCGGGGGAAAGGGCGCCTTCTGGCTCCAGCCGGACGACCAGGTCCGGAACCCCTACTACGGGCCGAAGATGCTCAAGTGCGGGGAGGTGAAAGAGACCTTCTCCCCGGAAGGGGGTGAAGAGCGGTGACAGGATCCCAACCCTCCCTTCTTGACAAGATCCTCCGGTTCTGCCTGGAGAACAAGCTCGTCGTGGGGCTCTTCCTTCTGGCCGTAACCGGCTGGGGCCTCATGGTCGCCCCCTTCGACTGGGAGATGGCCGGCCTTCCCAGGGATCCCGTCCCGGTGGACGCCATCCCGGATTACGGTGAGAACCAGCAGATCGTCTTTACCAAGTGGCCCGGCCGCTCCCCCCAGGACGTGGAGGACCAGGTGACCTACCCTCTGGTCTCGGCCCTGCTCGGGGTGCCGGCGGTGAAATCCATCCGGGCCACCTCGCTTTTCGGGTTTTCTTCGATTTCGGTGATCTTCAAGGACGAGGCCGAGTTCTACTGGACCCGGTCCAGGCTCCTGGAAAAGCTGGCGAGCCTTCCGGCGGGGACTCTCCCCGGCGGGGTCCGCCCCGCCCTGGGCCCCGACGCCACGGGGCTGGGCCAGGTCTTCTGGTATACCCTGGAGGGGATGGATGAGAAGGGGAGGCCCACGGGGGGCTGGAACCTCCAGGAATTGCGGTCCATCCAGGACTGGCAGGTCCGCTACGCCCTGCAGGCCGTGGACGGCGTGGCCGAGGTTTCGTCGGTCGGGGGCTTCGTCAAGGAATACCAGGTGGACGTGGACCCCGACTCCATGCGGGCCTACGGCGTGACCCTGGAGGACGTGGCCCGGGCGGTCAGGCACTCGAACCTGGACGTGGGGGCCCGGACCATCGAGGTCAACCGGGTCGAATACGTGATCCGGGGCCTTGGTTTCATCAAGAACGTAAAGGACCTGGAAGAGACGGTCGTGAAGGCCCGCGGGGGTACGCCCGTCCTGGTCCGGGACGTGGGCCGGGTCGTGCTCGGCCCCGCGCTCCGGCGGGGCGCCCTGGACAAGGGCGGCGCCGAGGCCGTGGGGGGAGTCGTGGTGGTCCGCTACGGGACCAACCCCCTGGCGGTGATCAAGAGGGTCAAGGAGAGGATCGCCGAGATCGCCCCGGGCCTTCCGAGCAAGATCCTGGAGGACGGGCGCGTCTCCAAGGTCACCATCGTCCCCTTCTACGACCGGACGGGGCTCATCTACGAGACCCTGGGGACCCTGAACACGGCGCTCACCGACGAAATCCTTGTGACCATCATCGTGGTCCTTCTCATGGTCATGCACCTTAGGAGTTCCATCCTGATCTCCGGCCTCCTTCCCCTGGCGGTCCTCATCTGCTTCATCGCCATGAAGCAGTTCCGGATCGACGCAAACGTAGTGGCCCTCTCGGGGATCGCCATCGCCATCGGGACCATGGTGGACATGGGAATCGTGATCTGCGAGAACATCCTGAAGCACCTGGAGAGGGCCGGGCCGGGCGAGGACCGCAAGGAAATCGTCTTCCGGGCCTCTTCAGAAGTCGGGAGCGCCGTGCTCACGGCGGTCCTCACCACGGTGGTGAGCTTCCTCCCCGTCTTCACCATGCAGGCGGCGGAAGGGAAACTCTTCAAACCCCTTGCCTGGACCAAGACCTTCGCCCTGGTCGCCGCCATCCTGGTCTCGCTCACGGTCATCCCCCCCCTGGCCCACTTGATCTTCACCCGTGATTCCGCCCAAAAGGGTAAGGGAAGGGGAAGGCTTCTCATGGCCTCCCTCCTGGTCCTTCTCGGGGTTCCCCTCTTCTTCCTCGCCGCCTGGTGGGCCGGCGCGATTCCCGCCGCCGGTGGCGCCTGGCTCCTTGTCTCGCCCCGGATTCCGGGGGAGGTGAAGAAGTGGCTCCAGCGGTCGGCCAACATCCTCGCCGCCCTGGCCGTGGCCCTCCTTCTCTCCCGGCACTGGATGCCCTTGGGTCCCGAGGAGGGGATCTTCAACTTCCTCTTCACCCTGCTCTTCATCGGCGGGTTCCTGGGGATCATCTTCCTCTTCCAGTTCTTCTACGAACCCATCCTCAGGTGGTGCCTGGACCACAAGCTCCTCTTCCTGGCCCTGCCTTCCCTGGTGGTGCTTCTTGGCTTCACCATCTGGCTCGGCGCGGGAAAGGTCTTTTTCTTCCTTCCGGATTCGGTGAAGAAGACCGAGGCCTGGACCAAGGTGGTCCGGACCTTCCCGGGGCTCGGGAAGGAATTCATGCCCTCCCTGGACGAGGGCTCCTTCCTGTATATGCCCACAACTTCCCCCCACGCCTCCATCGGCCAGGCCCTGGACATGCTCCACAAGCAGGACATGGCCATCCAGGCGATCCCCGAGGTGGAGAACGTGGTCGGAAAGATCGGGCGCGTGGAGAGCCCCCTGGACCCGGCGCCCATCTCCATGGTGGAGACGGTGATCAACTACAAGCCCGAATACAAGGTCGGGAAGGACGGGCGGCCCCTCCGGTTCAAGTTCGACAGGGAGAAGGGCGAATTCGTCAGGGACCGGCGGGGGCGGCTGATCCCCGACCCGTCGGGGAGGTATTTCCGCAACTGGAGGCCCGAGATCAAGAGTCCCAAGGACATCTGGAAGGAGATCGTCGAGGCCGCCAGGCTCCCCGGAGTGACCGACGCGCCCAGGCTCCAGCCCATCGAGACCAGGCTGGTCATGCTCCAGACGGGGATGCGGGCCCCCATGGGGGTCAAGGTCTTCGGCCCGGACCTGGAGACCATCGAGAAGGTGGGCATCCAGATCGAGGCCTTCCTGAAGCAGGTCCCCTCGGTCAACCCGGCGACGGTGACGGCCGACCGGATCGTGGGCAAGCCCTACCTGGAATACGAGCTGAACCGGGAGGCCATGGCCCGGTATGGGCTTTCGGTGGAGCAGGTCCAGGGGGTGATCGAGATCGCCGTGGGGGGCAAGCCCCTCACCATGACCGTGGAGGGGCGGGAGCGCTACCCCGTGCGGGTGCGTTACATGCGCGAGCTCAGGGACCGGATCGAGGACCTGGACAAGATCCTGGTGCCCACCCCGGGCGGGGCCAGGATCCCCCTGGCCCAGATCGCCAAGGTGGTCTACCGGAGAGGGCCCCAGGCCATCAAGAGCGAGGACGGTTTCCTCGTGGGGTATGTCACCTTCGACAAGAAGCCGGGCTTCCCCGAGGTGGACGTGGTGGAGTCCTGCAAGGCCTACCTGGACAAGATGAGGGAGGAAGGGAGGTTCACCATTCCCGCCGGGGTCACCTACCGGTTCACCGGCACCTACGAGAACTCGCTGCGGTCGGAGAAGCGGCTCAAGATGGTTCTTCCCCTGGCCTTGTTCATCATCCTGATGATCCTCTACTTCCAGTTCAAATCCCTGGTCACCACCTTGATCGTCTTCTCCGGGGTCTTCGTGGCCTGGTCGGGCGGGTTTCTCATGCTCTGGTTCTACGGCCAGGATTGGTTCTTGAATTTTCACTTGTTCGGAACGGACATGCGGGCCCTCTTCCAGGTCCATCCCCTGAACCTGAGCGTGGCGGTGTGGGTGGGGTTTCTGGCGCTCTTCGGGATCGCCACCGACGACGGGGTGATCCTGGCTACTTATATCAAGCAGAGCCTGGCCCGGGAGAAGCCGGCCACCAAGAAAGAGGTCCGGGAGGCGGTGATCCTGGCGGGCAAGCGCAGGATCCGGCCCTGCCTCATGACGGCGGGCACCACCATCCTGGCCCTCCTGCCGGTGCTCACCTCCTCGGGCAAGGGTTCGGACATCATGGTCCCCATGGCCATCCCCTCCTTCGGCGGCATGACCGTCGTGCTCATCACCGTCTTCGTCGTCCCCACCCTGTACTGCTGGGTCCGGGAACTCAAGGTATCCCGCTCGGATAGCTAGAACGGATTTTCAGGAGGAATCGCGGGACGACCGTCGGGACGGCGCGGAGCGCCGTCCCTCGGGCGTCCCCTACGGCGTCCCCTACGTCCCTGACGGAGGTGTAGGGGCCGCCGGAGGCGACGCAGGCGAACGTCGGCCCGAGTGTTTCCGGGGGTGGGGAATCATCCCGCCCCCTTGGGGGGTTGGGTTACCCGGCCGGATCCCTCGGGCTTTGGGGGCCCAATCGCGGGACGGCCGTCGGGACGGCGCGGAGCGCCGTCCCTCGGGCGTCCCCTACATA
>CAYQBW010000103.1:0-7903 GCA_964415725.1 uncultured Planctomycetia bacterium | reverse complement strand
CTTGGAACCCTGCCTGGGGCCGGACCTGGAGTGGGAAGGAGAGGAGGAAGAAGAGGGAGCCGGCGCGCCAGAAGGTGCGGCGGTCTTTCCGTGGGGTTTGGCGGGAGCCTTGCTCCCCTGGGGAGCCGATCCCGTCCCGTTGCGTGCGCTCCCCCGCCCGGGGGGAGGCTCCTCCTTGCGGGAAAGGGCCTGGAAGTGGACCCCCTCGCCCGGGAAGGAAGGTTCCGCCACGATCCGCACGAACCGGCCCGTCTCTTGTTCCAGCTGGTGGAGGGCCCCCCTCTTCTGGTTCAGGAGGTAGTCCGCCACGTCCGGGTGGACCGTCACTTCCACGCCGTCCACGTTCTTCCTCCGGAGGGTGGCCCGCAGCCTGCGGAGCACGGCCAGCCCCTGGCTCGAGGCGGACCGGACCATCCCCGTTCCCCTGCAGGTGGGACACTGGGAAAAGAGCATCCGCTTCAACCCGGGCCCCACCCTCTGGCGGGTCATCTCCAGCATCCCGAACTGGGAGATCTTGCCCACCTTGATCCGGGCCCGGTCTCCCTTGAGGCACTCCCTGAGGTGCTTCTCCACGGCCTTGCGGTGTTTTTCCTCCATCATGTCGATGAAGTCGATCACCAGCATCCCCCCCAGGTCCCTGAGACGGATCTGGCGCACGATCTCGGGAACGGCCTCCATGTTGGTCAGGTAGGCCGTCTCCTCCAGGTCCGACTCGGTCTTGAACTTCCCTGAATTGACGTCGATGGCCACCAGGGCCTCGGTCTGCTCGATGACGATGCTGATCCCGCTCTTGAGCTCGATCCGGTTGTCGAAGAGAGTCTCGATCTCGGCCTCCACCCCGAAGTGGTGGAAAATGGGCTCCCCGCCCTTGTAATGGACGATCCGGTTCCGATACCTGGGCATGAGCTTGTCCAGGAATTCCAGGATCCGGTTATAGGCTTCTTCGGAGTCCACCACCACCTCCTGGATGTCGGGAGTGAAAATGTCCCGCATGGTCTTGATGGCCAGGTCCGATTCCTCGTAGAGGGGAGCCGGGGCCGGGGTGGACTTGAGCCTCTTCATGAGAAGGCTCCAGAGCTTCTTGAGGTAGTCCAGGTCCTTCAGGAGTTCCTTCTTGGTCCGGTTGATGCCCGCAGTCCTCACGATGAACCCGATCCCGCCGGACCCCTTGGCGAGCTCCTGGGCCAGCTTCTTGAGCCTGCCCCGTTCCTTCTCGTCGGCGATCTTGCGGGAGACCCCGCATTTTCCAAGGCTCGGCATGAAGACCAGGTAACGGCCGGGGACGGAGATGTAGGTGGTCAGGGTGGAGCCCTTGGCGCCGATTCCGTCCTTGGTGATCTGGACCACCACTTCCTGCCCCTTACGGAGGAGTTCGTTGATGGGAAGCCTGGTCCTGCCCTTGGACTTTCCTTCCTCGGCCGGTTCCTCGCCTTCGCCCTTCTTCTCCAGGGGGCCGGCCTCGTCGATCTCCCCGGAATAACCCGCTCTTGCGGATTCGACCCTTCCCGTGACGATGTCCTCCAGGGTCACGTTGGGGTCGGCGTAGGCCGGGAGCACGTCCGAGGCGTGAAGAAAGCCGTTCCTGCTCCCCCCGTAGTCCACGAAGGCCGCCCCGATGGAGGGCTCGATGTTCACCACCTTTCCCTTGTAGACATTCCCCAGGTGCACCTCACGGCTGGGGTTGTCGATGTGAATCTCCTGGAGAAGTCCGTTCTCCACCACCGCGATCCGGCGTTCCTCCGGATCCGCTTCGTTGATCAGGATTTTTCTCGACATGGAATTCCTTCGTATCTTTTTCCGTGGGCCCATGGATCAGGGCCAGCTTGACGATCTTCCTGGGACGCCCCAGGCCCAAAGCCCGCGCCAGGAGATCGGGCCCCAGGCGCCGCCCCTCCAAAGGGGCCAGAAGGACCAGGAGGGTCTCGCCTTCGATCCTCATGTCCACCAGGGCCTTCCCCGCGTCCACGGCGCGCCCCCGCCGGTCCGCCACCTCCTGGAGCCGGTTCCTGGCCCTTTCCAGGGCTTCCGGCGGGGGAAGGGGTTTCCCGGGAAAGACCTTCCAAAGGATCCGGGCCGAAGGCCCGGGGAGCTTCTTCCCGGGGAAGACCCGGTGAAGCCCCACATCTTCCGGCAGCTGGGGCCCCAGCCTCTCCCGGACCTCCCGGGGAGGAACGGGCCGGGCCAGGGAAACGGCCAGGACTTCGCTCTCCGAGGCAAAGCCCAAGGGAAGAGCGGGCCCCATGGAGAACCGGGGCCTGGGATTGAACTTCCCTTTCCAGCAGAGGGGAAGTCCGCTCCTGCGAAGGGCCCTCTCCCAAAGGCGCATCAAGTCCAGGTGGGACAGGAACCTAAGATCCCCCCCCTTGCTGTATTCCAAGGTTACCCACCAGGACTCCAAGGCGGCCCGGACCTTTCCGGGGCCCGGCCCCGGGCCGGCCCCAAATTGCCAAAAACCAGCTCCAGTTGACCCTTCCCGGCCGCTTTTGTCCAGAAGCAACCCGGAAGAAACGAAAAGGGGGCGGCCCGGGCCCGCCCCCTTTTCTCCGCCGGGAAACCCCCTCCGGTTACTTTCCGGACTTCCCTTCTCCTTCGCCGGAGCCGGAGGTCTGCCAGGGGTTGATCCCAAAGGCCTTCCGGAGTTCTTCCTCCCGCATCCGGCGGATCCTCTCCACCTCCTTCTGGATGGAAGCCGAGGTTTCCTCGGGCGAGCGGATGATCCTGGGAGTGACGAAGACGATCATGGCCTTCCTCTGGATGGCCCGGTTCTCGTTCTTGAAGAGGTAGCCCAGGAAGGGAATGTCTCCAAGGAGAGGAACCTTGGTCTCCACGTTGGTGACCCGGTCCGTGGTGAGCCCGCCGATCACCGCCGTCTGCCCGGACTGGAGGAGCATCTTGGTGGCGATCGTGGAGGAGGAGACCCGGGGGAGGGCGATAGTCCCCTGGCCCGTCCCGGAGCCCACGGTGAAGACGTCGAAACCCTGGGGCGCGTTGGGAGGCCCGGCCGTGCCGGTCAGGGATTCCGACTGGGGAATCACGTTGAGGACCACCTTGTTGGTGCCCGGCACGATATGGGGCACCAGGAAGAGCTGGAAGCCCGTGCTCACAGGCGAATTGTCCGCTTCTTCCACCACCAGCTGGAGGCCGCCTGCCTGGCCCTGCTCGGCCCGCGCCTGGGCCCACCGGACGGTCTCCCCCACGAAGATCGTGGCTTCCTGGTTGTCCAGGGCGATGATCTTGGGGGCCTGGACGATCTCGGAGGAACGGTCCTGCTTGAGGACCTTGAGAACCAGGTTCACCTGCTGGAAATCAAGGGTTCCGAAAACCGTGTCGGGGACCACCGTGGAGCCGGCGTTCAGGGTGCTGTCCGCGAAGGGGCCCTTGTGGGCGTCGTTGGCGATGATGTCGTCGTCCCAGCCGCCGCCTCCCAGGTTGAAGGGAAGCCTGGTGGGGATGGCGCCCCCCGACAGCGACGCCTGCAGGCCGGAATCGCCGATGTCCACGCCGAAGTTGAAGATGTCCCTGTTGTCGGTGGTGACGAACTTCACGTCCACGAAGACCTGGGCGGGTTCCTTGTCGATGAGTTCGATCATCCGGGCGATCTCGTCCAGGACGGGCTTGGTGTCCTTGACGATGATCATGTTGCTCCGGTTGATGTACTCGATGGTGCCGTTCTTGGAGAGGGCCCGCCTGAGGGCCTGGATCAGGGTGAAATCCTTGCTGTCGCCCGTGGGCGCCTTGGGCGAGCCCAGGACGTAATTGGACTTGATGAAGGGCACGTACACCGACTGGGGGCGGATGTACTTGAGCTGGAAGACCCTTCTCTCCAGCTGTTCGGTGAGGCTCGCAGGCGAGACCACCCGGAGAATCCCCCGGTCCTCTTCCACGAGGGCGTATCCCAGGGTCTTCACCGCCTGGTTCAGGGCGTCCTTCCAGGGAACGTCCTTGAGCCTCAGGGTGATCGTGCCCTCCACCTCGGGGGCCACGATGATGTTGGCCCCGGCGATCTTGGCGATGGCGTCGATCACGTCACGGATGTTCGTATCCTGGAATGCGAAATGCACCCTCGGGGGCTTCTCCACCTTGTAGAGGTTGGTGGCGAGCGGGACCACGACGCAGCCGGCCTTCTCCGCCACGAGTTTCAGGGCCTGGTACCAGTTCACGTCCTTGAGGGCGATGGTCACGTCGGCGTCGATTCCCGGATCGACCACCACGTTCACCCCCGCCTTGTCGGCGATGTGCTTGACCAGGTCCCGAAGGGGCCTCTCCTTGACGTCGAAAGTCACCAGGGCGGAACGGTCCTTGACGCCCTGGACCATGGACTGGTCCTGGGACGCGGCCGACCGTACCGCGGGCCCCAGCAAGAACGCGGAGGCCGCGAGAACCACGAAGGAGCGCGAAATTGCCTGCATGTTTCCTCTCCTGCCTGCAGTCCCGGGAAAACCCGAAGGGGCCGCCCGGTTGAAACCGACTCCGATCCACCGAAGAGAAAACCCTCGTTCCGGCCAGCTCGACCTGTTCCGTCCCGGGTTTCCCCTTGTCCTTTTTCGGAACAACCGACTCCGATCTTTACCCTCGATCCAGGAAAAATTCCCGATCCGCCCCTCGGCCCGGATGTCCGCGGCCGGTGGGCCCCCCGTTCACGCCGGGTCAAATCTTCTTCGAGATCACCACGCCCTTGTAGATGAACTCCACCGAATCCGGCGTGAGGGACTTGACGTAGAGGTCGTCCTCCACGGGGTCCCCTTCGAAGTAGGATTTCCCGTTGATGATCACCAGGGAAAGTCCGTCCGGCCGGAGGATCCTCCCGGTGATCTTGATCTTCTTCCTGGCGAACTCCTGGGCCACCAGGGCCTTGCGGTAGAGCCCCTTGATGATCTTGACCAGCCGTTTCCGCTTGGGCGTTCCGAAATCGTCGGGCCCGATCTTGTGCTGGGCCAGCCTGTACCGCTCCACCGCCAGGTCCAGGTCTCCCAGGTCAAGGGCGTCCTCCATGGATTTCTTGATCCGCTCAAGGGCATCCACGCCCAGGAACTCGCTTTCCGGCCTCTTCGCCTTGGAAGAAGCCACCAGTTTCTCCAGCGGCTCCTTCACGCTGGTCACGAGCTGGCTGTGGAGGGGAGCGTAGGAGAGGAGGCCCTGTTCCTCGATCTGCTGGATCTTGTTTCGGAGGATGCCGATTCTCTTGGCCATCTCCTTGCCGAGCTCGAACCTCTGGATGATGTTGGGCCTGGTCCCGTCGGGGCCGTTGCCGTCCATCCTCTTCTTGATCTCCACGATTTCCGCCAGGAGCCTGCGGCAGGCGTCCACGATCATCTGCTGCTGCTTCCTCGGAAGCCTTCCCTTGCCTTCCGCCCCCTGGGAGGGAAGCCTGGGATCCACGAAGATGTCCCTCCGTCCCGAAGGCCCCTTGAAGGAATACTTGTCCTCTTCGAACCTGCTCCGGGCGTTGTGGATCGCTTCTTCCAGGTCCGTCTTCTTGCTCTGGTAGTTGGGGATCTTGACCTGGGTCTTCCCCTTTGCGGTCTTGTTGTAGTAGTAGGTTTCCACCGTGAGGTCCACCGTGTGCACGGCGTCGCCCGCGGTCTTCGCCTTCCTGGCCGCGGAAAGCCGGATGTTCTTGACCTGCATGAACCGGGGATGGTTCTCGAGCAGGTTGATCAGCCTCATGAGCTGCCAGAGGGACCCCTGCAGTTTCATCTTGTACCGGATGGGCTGGAAGGTCCCCTTCCGTTTCTGCCGGATTTCCGGGGAAAGAGAAGTCAGGACCATTCCCGCCTGGGACGAGTAGTGGGCCAGGGTCCTGGCGTACTCCGTGACCTCTTTTTCGTCCGGAAGGATCTTGGCGTATTCCTTGACGTTCTCCCGGAGAATGATGACGTCCTTCTCGTCGGCGGGGATCTGGGCGATCTTGCCCCGGGCCTCCTTGATCTTGCCCTGCAGGTCGTGGATCGCGGTCTCTTCTTCGGAGACCTTTCCCAGGGCGTAATGGATCCCGAAGGCGCCCACGCCCGCCAGGACCAGGGAAACCACCCCTATCCCGAGGAGGACTTTCTTTTCGTTGGGAACCACCTCTTCAGCCTCCTTGAAAATCCGGTCCAGGGCCGGGTCACTTCTTCTTCTTCTTTTCCGACTTCTTCTCGAGCCCGGGGATCAGGAACATCTTGAGGGGAAAAGCCACCGATTCGGGCGGATCCAGGTCCTTCTGGACTTTCTGAACCTTCCCCGACGGTTCGTTGATGGCGGCGAAGCCCTTGAAGAAATCGCTCTGGACGATGTCGTCGAAGAGGTTCGCCACTTTCCCAAGGTCGTTGCCCGCGCAGTAGCCGGCCAGGTTCATGTTGTAGCCGGCCTTCTTCCCAAGTTTCCCGGGGCTTATCTCCAGGGAGCCGAACCAGGCGAGGTGCCTTTCGTCGTCTCCGTTGTTGTTGACCACGTCGATGAACTGGTCCAGCTTCCTGGTCCAGGAGATCCTGTTCCGCCGGATCTGCTTGATCGTCTTCTCCCGCGCGGCGAAATCCTGTTTCTCCGCCTTGAGCTGGTCGTCGTAGGCGGCCTGGGGCACGAGGACCTGGTAGTTCTCCTGGAGCGTGGCCCGCTTTTCCCGGACCTCCGCCAGGGAACCGAACCAGATGTAGGCGAAGACCCCCGCGCAGGCCGAGACCACGAGGGCCCCGGCGGCGGTTGCGAGGAAAATCTTGAAGGAAGTCTTTTCCTTGCGCCTGTATTCTTCCGGAAGCAGGTTGATCCTGATCATCTTCCCATCCCCCTAGCCCATGCGGGCCGCGAGTCCCACTGCGATGGCCAACTGGGGTGCGCAGCGGTTGAGACTGTCGATATCCACTTTGTCCGACTTGACCTTGAGACCCTCGATGGGGTTCCAGACGCGGGTCCGTTTTTCGAAGATCCGCTCGAAACTTTCGTCCAGGCCGTCCATCATGGCCGTCCCCCCGGAGAGGTAGACCTCCGTCACCTCGGTGTCGGCCTGGTTCTCGAAGTAATCAAAGGAAAGGTTGATCTCGTTGGCCAGGTCCTCCACCACGGGCTGGACCGCGTCTTCCACTTCGGCCGCCCGTTCCTGGGGGTCCCTCTTGAGCAGTTCCGCTTCAAAGGGTTCGACGCCGAGGCGGCGGTTGATGACATTGGTCATGTCGTTGCCCCCCAGGTAGACCTCGCGGGTGAAAGCGCTCACGTTCCCCTTGAGGATGTTGATGCACGTCTTGTTGGCGCCGATGTCCACCAGGGCCACCACCTTGTTCCCTTCCTGGATCGTGGCGCCCAGCCCCTCGCCGAGTTCGAAGGCCGTTCCCAGGGCGAAGGAATCCACGTCCACGGCGACGGGCTGGAGGCCCAGCTCGGTGAGCATCTGGGCCTGTTCCTCCACGAGGGATTTCTTGACCGCCACAAGCAGGACCTTCATGTCCCCTTCCGCCTTGGATTCGCCCGCCTGCAGGTCGTCGAGCTTCTGGCAGTCGAGCTGGACCTCCTCGATGTCGAAAGGGATATACTTGTCGGCTTCGAACCGGATGGCTTTCCTCAGGTTCTCTTCCGACATGTTGACCATGGTGATGTAGCGGACGATGACCGACTTTCCGCTGACCGCCGTGATGACCCTCTTGGTCCGGAGCCTGACCTGCTGGAACAACTCGGCGATGGCCTCGGCCCTGGCCGAGTCGGCCCCGACCTCGATCTGGCCGTAACCGGTGATCACGTAGTCGAACCGATCCTTCGTGATCTCCACGGCCTTGATGCAACTCGACCCGATATCGAGCCCGACGATACTCTTCCGGGAACTCAGCATGGTCCCCCCGCTTCTTCTAGGTTCCTTTTTTCCGACCGGGAAGGCCGCTCGAGGCGGCCGGGATTCAAACCATGCTTCGACACCCGGGGCCCGGCGGCTTGAGGG
>CAYQBW010000102.1:0-7936 GCA_964415725.1 uncultured Planctomycetia bacterium | reverse complement strand
ACCACCCCCTTCGACCCGGCCAGGACCGCCTCGGAACTGACCGTGCTGAGGAGGGCCATGAACCTGGAGATGGACGCCCGGAAGTTCTACCAGGCCGCTGCCGACAAGGTGGAAGATCCCAAGGAAAAGAGGTTCTTCAAGTGGCTCGCCGGGTGGGAGGAACGCCACTGGAATCTCCTGGACCGGCACTACAGGGAGATCTCCCTGGAATACTGGAACGAGGCGGGCTTCTCCCCCTTCTGAGCCTCTCCCTCTACTCCTTCATTTCGCCCGCCAGGAATCGAAGTATCCCCAGGCCAGAAGGAGGAGCAGGGCCACCGCCGAGAGGTGCGCCGCCAACCCCGGCCCCGTCCCTCCCGCCACGACTGCCTCGATCTCTCCGGGCGTAACCAGCCGGTCCAGGAGAAGACCGCCGAAGAACGCGCTGACCAGCATGGAACCCAGGTAGACCAGGCAGGTCCGCTTTCCCATGATCTTCCAGATCGTCCCCAGGGTGGCCGCGTTGGTGGCGGGCCCGGTCATGAGAAGGGCGAAGGCGGCGCCGGGGGAGACCCCGGCAAGGATGAGGCCCGCCGCTACGGGAATAGACCCGGTAGCACAGATATAAACGGGCACCCCCGCCGCCATGAGAAGTAGAATCTGGAGGGGGCCGGGGGGCACCAGGCCGGAGAAGAAGTCCTTGGGAAGAAGGGCCGTGATGAGGGCCGCCGCGAGAAGGCCCACAAGGAGGGGGCCCCCGATCTCCCGGGGAAGGGTGACGAAACCGTAGCGAAGGGTCCCGGCCAGGAAGTTCTTCTTTTCCGCGTCCCCGTCGCAACACCCGTCGTGGCAGGCCTCACCCGCGGATTCGGCGGAAGACACCCTGGAAAGACTTCCCTCATCCGACGGCCCCTCCAGGAGGGAGACGGCGCTTCCCCCAAGAAGTCCGCTCACCAGGGCCGCCAGGGGGCGGAAGACGGCGAAGACCGGTCCCAGAAGGGCGTAAGTCGCCAGGATGCTGTCCACCCCCGTCTGGGGCGTGGAGACGAGAAAGGCCGTCACGGCTCCCCGGCTCGCGCCGTGGTTTCTAAGGGAGGCGGCCACGGGGATCACACTGCACGAACAAAGCGGAAGGGGCACCCCGAAGGCCGAAGCCTTGAGAATGGAGAGGAACCCCCTCCCGCCCAGGTGGCGTTCCACCATAGCCGGGGGGAGCAGGACCGAAAGAAACCCGGCCACCAGGAACCCCAGGAGGAGGTAAGGGGCCATCTCGGCCAGGACCTCCCAGAAGTTCCCAGGAACCTGGAGGAGCCATTTCGCCATGTCCGCTCGCGCCCTTTCCAAACCGGACCGGCCGGCCATAAAAAATCCGAACTTACCCGGTTAACCCTGGGCCGGGAAACTCCAAAGCTCAAGCCTCCTCCTTTTTCCCCCGCCTCCTCCCAGGGATAATGCCCCCTCTTCCCGGAGGAACAGGTGTCCCAACTCCTTCCCTTGGTCTTCGGAGTCCTCGCCGCGGCCCTCCACGGCCTGGGGGCCCTGGCCGCCCTGGACGCCATCTTCCACTCCCGCACCTCCCAGGGCGCCATCGCCTGGTCGCTCTCCCTGGTGATCTTTCCCTACCTGGCCCTGCCCCTCTACCTGGTCTTCGGGGGGCGGAAGTTCTACGGCTACGTGGAAGCCCGCCGCCGGGGGAACCAGCAGATCCAGCACATCTTCAGCCTGGCCCGGGAATCCCACGGAGGAGGCATCCGGGCCGAATTCCCCCCGGGGGAAGAGCGTTTCCTCGCCCTGGAAAGGCTGGCCCGAATCCCTTTCTCGGGGGGCAATTCCGCCCGCCTCCTGGTAAACGGAGAGGCGACGTTCAAGGCCGTCTTCGAAGCCCTGGACTCCGCCCGGGACTACGTGCTGGCCCAGTTCTACATCGTGCGGGACGACACCCTAGGCCGGGAATTCCGGGACCGGCTCGTCCGGGCCGCCCGCCGGGGCGTGCGCGTCTACTTCCTCTACGACACCATCGGGAGCTACCACCTGCCCCGCTCTTACCTGGAACCCATGCACGCCGCGGGGATCCTGACGGCCGGTTTTACCGGCCGGGTCAAGGGAAGGGGAAAGCCCTTCCAGGTGAACTTCCGCAACCACCGGAAGATCGTGGTGGTCGACGGGGAGGCCGCCTTCGTGGGGGGCCACAACGTGGGCGACGAATACGTGAACCGCCATCCCAAGCTCTCCCCCTGGCGGGACACACACGTGGAGGTGAGGGGCCCCGCCGTGCTGGGCGTCCAGCTCGCCTTCCTGGAGGACTGGTTCTGGATGACCCACCAGGCCCCGCCTCTTTCCTGGACGCCCCGTCCCGCGGAACGTCCGGGAAACCGGGTGCTGGTCCTTCCCAGCGGGCCGGCGGACGACCTGGACACCTGCGGCCTCATGTTCACCCAAGTCATCCACTCGGCGAAAAAACGCCTCTGGCTGGTGAGCCCCTACTTCGTGCCGGACGACAAGGTCATCGGCGCCCTCCAGCTCGCCGTGCTGAGGGGCGTGGACGTGCGGATCATGCTCCCCGAGAAGACCGACCAGGTCCTGGTCCACCTGGCGGCCTTCACCTACCTGGAGGAGACCCTCCCCTTCGGGATCCGGGTCTTCAAATACAAGGAGGGTTTCCTCCACCAGAAGGTCTTCCTCGTGGACGACGACCTGGCCGGCGTGGGAACGGCCAATCTGGACAACCGCTCCTTCCGGCTCAACTTCGAGATCACCCTGCTTTTCGCCGACCCCAATTTCGCCCGCCGGGTGGAGAGCATGCTTGCTGAAGACTTCTCCCACTGCAGGGAGCTGGACATGGGTGAGATCGAAAGAAAACCCGGCTGGTTCCAGGTGAGCACCAAGCTCGCCCGCCTGTGCAGTCCCGTGCTTTGATTCCGGTCGGAATTCCCGGAACCGGCGGGCCCAACGTCCCATAAGGTTTCGGTGGGAACGTAGGGGACGCCCGAGGGGCGGAGCGAAGCGCCGCCCCGACGGTCGTCCCGGAATCAAACCCGACCCCTGGAATCCCTCCTTCCCCTCGATCTTCACAAAAAGCCGTGAAGAGCACGCCCGAGGGAGGCGAAGCCTCCCGAAGGTCGTGCAGGGAAAGCCCATGACTCCGGGATCCTCCCGCCTTTGCAGTCCCGTGCTTTAACCTTCAGGATCAAAAAGGGGAAACGCGCCCCGGGACTATTTCTTTTCCTTCTTAGGGGTCATCTTCACGACCCAGGGCTTTTTTCCGTACCGGGCCAGGGCTTGAAACCAGTCGCCTTTGATTTCTTTCCATTCGTAGCCCGGCGCCGTCAGCACGATGCTCTGCAGGAACCGCTGGAATCCCTTCCCCCTTGAATTGTGGGAAAGCCTGGCGCTGAATTTTCCATCGGATACAAATAAAGGATCATCATATGCTTCATTCTCTTTCAGGGCCACCTCCGCCCTGCGCCAATCCCACCGGAAGACCCTTTCGCCGTCCAATTCGGAATACATACCTGAAGCCTTCACTCCTTTGACGGGCTTCCCGGTCTTTTCATCTACAACCAGAAAATGGAGAACATGAGCCTGGTTCAGGAACCAGTTATGGAGGTGGGAAAGATACTCGTTCGCCCCCGTCTCCTCGGGAAAGCGGAAAAACGTCTCCTGGATGCCGCAAAAATCGAAATACTTGGGAGGCGGGATGACCAGGATGGAATACTTCCCGAAGGGCAGGCCCGGAATTTCGAATTTCCCATCCTTGTCCGTCTTCGCCTCGAAGGTCAACCCCTTGATATCCCAGCCATGTTTATTCCAATAGGAAAGGGGGACAGCGGCGTTCCGGAGGTAAACCTCCACCGATTCCATGCCGAAGATGGAACCGTCCAACCTCCTCCCATAGACAAAATCGATGTAATCGGCCTTCTTCTTAGAGACCCAGGGAAGCCCCTTCTTCAAAGTCTTCCCCGAACCACCTCCACCCACGGAAGAGCAGGAAAAGAGGAGAAGGCTGAAAAAAAACCAGTGCGGTAGACCCAACAGAGATTGCAATCTTTTCCGCATTTTCAGGCATGCCGTCCTCCTCTGAAAAAAACCGATTCGCCCGGGCCTCCCGGCGACCCCGGGCTCAAACGACCGAACCATTCTACACCTCCCCGAAAAAAAAGGGGGGCCTTTTGACCACCCCCGGTAGGGGTGCGGGGGTTGAGGGAAGGCGGGCCTTCGGTAGGATGGGTGAATCGTTCATGAAGCCCCGGGGAAGGCGGGTCAAATAGGGAGCCTGGCCTGACCCGGGGAAAGGGGCGCCCCGTATGAAGAAGCTGGATCCCGGGAAAGCTGGGCGCTGGGGGGGACCGCCGGGGGAGGAATGGGCGGAGTGGGAGAAGATCGCCATTCTGCGGGCGTGGGAGGAGATTTCGAGATTTCCGGACCCCGAGGAGGTGGGGTTGAAGGCCATGGCCCTTCTCCTTTCCCGGTGGCGGGAAGGAAATCCACCGAAACATCCCCAGGCATGGCAGAGGCGGGTCGTCTCAAGGCTGGCGTGGCAGTGGAGGAAGTCCCAGAGAAACCGGGTGGTCTGCCTGGAGCAAAGAAAGGAGGAAAAAGGGGAGGACCTGGAAGAAAGAATGGACCTGCGAAGGAGCCGACAATAAAACTCCAAACTAATTTGCGCAAAATTTTCGTAGATGCAGGGAGTTGTAATGTCAAGGGTTGGGAGAAAAATTTGGTTTCTTTCTTTTTTTGTGTTCTTTGCCTTATTGCTTCTCCTTCTGATACCAAGGGGTCCGGTTTTTCCTGTCCAGGTAGAGACCACCCGGGTGAATCCAGGGAAGACAAAGGGCAAGGTGGAAGCGGGAAAAAGGGAGGACAAAATCGGCCTGAAGGGGAGCCCTCCCAAAAGAAAAATACTCTACCGGGATGTTTTTTGCCTCCTCCGGGCTGTTTAAAAAACAACCGGAAAAGCTTTGCCCGGAGCGGAGGTTTACGTAAACCCCAGGCGCTTCGCCCCTTCCCTGAAGTGGTCTAAGAAACTGGGCGCCACGGACCAAAAGGGCCGGTTTGAGGTCCACAAGAGTCAAATTTCGCCGGGCAGGGAAGTCCTGTTGGTTTCCAAGAAAGGGTATCGGCCGGTAGTGGTTCCAAGGCCTAAAGAAGGAAAAGTTCTCCTTGTCCCCCTCGAAAAAGGGGCAACCCTGGAAATCGTCCTGGTCGAACCAGGAGGAAAACCTATTAAAGGAATTCCTGTGGCCCTCTCCAGGTTTTTCCCATTCAAAGTGAACCTGTTTCCCGAATACCTTAAAAGTGGGAGAATTCCTTCTATCCCGCCCAGCTTCCCACTTTTTCGTGTGGAAAAGTCCGATGACAAGGGTAGATGCTTTTTTTGGGGACTGGATCCTAAAGCCCGGTATGGGGTATGGGTCGTGACCAGGACCATGACCACCATCGACAGAACCCCCAGGGACCCCAGGGGAGATTCAGGAAAGATGGTCATTACTTTGGCTCCGCTTTTCGGGATCTGGGCCCGATTCAAAGGGGACAGGTTCGAGACAGGAAGTCTAATTTTTCCTCAGCTTTTAGAAAGAAATTTTTTCTGCCTTTTTCGATGCAATTCCCCTTGATAACAGGGAGGACATGGAAAGAATTACGTAAAACCTTTTATTTCTTCGCGGTTCCTGCCTACAAAAAGAACGGGTCCTTGGTGGCTGGTCTACCCGAGGGAAAAGTGCCATGCACTGTTATCCTCGCGAAAAAAGGAAGGGTGATGATTCCCTTGGTGATGCGGAGGGTTACCCCTGGTTTTGCTCCTCAAATAGTGGATGTTCATGGATTTCCTGACGACCCCACCATGGGCGAAGTCCGGGTCTTTCTCAGGAATCCGGACGGCGCCGACCTGCCTTTCACCGACGGGTTGTTCAGGTTGAAATTGACAAAAAAAGAGAAAAGTGGAAAGCCTGGAAAGAAAACCAGGGGTTGGGCCGATTACGAATGGGACCTCACCAAAAGGCCGCATTATATTCAGCAGGGAGAATATTTTATCGACTTCGTCCAAAGCCCCTGGGGGAGGATGCTGCACTCCTACCTTGCAGAAGACTCAAAGACTCTCAACGTGAAAAAGGGAGAGCGCACCGATTGTGTTTTAAGAATGAAGAAAAAACTCGTCCCTCTCCGCTTCAGGTTCTTTGGACAAGAGGGAGTGGAGCTGGCCTATGGCAATTTAAATGTCACCCCGGCCGCCCCTGAAAACCTTTCTCGATTACATGGCTGGGGGAAATTCAAAACAGTAAGCCCTGGTTTCATTGGATTCGGTTTTCCTGCAAATCCTCTGTGGTGGAGGATTGATGATATCATTTGTTACGCCCCGGAGGGTGAAGAGGTGCTTGTGGAGTTCAAGCCCTTCCCGATCTACGGACTTTCAAGGTTCGAAGAGCGGATGGTATTTTTCTGGAAACCGGAAGTCCAGGTTGTAGAGAGGAATCTTTGTGGGACAAAGTAGGAACATTATCTCCCTTTTTAGGGCCGAGGGATGGAAAAGGTATTTCATCCTCCTTTTCCTGGGCTTCTGGGGACTTCTCCTTGGTGTGAAGATTGTCCTGCCTCCGCCGGAGAATTTCCTGGTTCACGGAATCTATCATTGGATGGTGGTTTTCGTTGAATTTTCCCTGGGATTGCTCCTTTTTACGCGATGGGCTTTCCTTGCGGCCGTGGGCTTGACAGGGTTCTTTTTCTTCGCCGGAGTTCTTCTTTTCCTTTTTCCGCCCATGCGTCCTTGCGGGTGCTTGGGGGCGGTCCGGCTGGGGGATGGAGTCCACATGCTTCTCCTTGGAATCCTCGGAGCGGCATCCCTTTTGCTTGCTTCTGAATTGGGAGGGTTTTCCATCCTTCCTTTTGGGCGGGATAAAGGCATTGAAAGTGAGGATTCCGGGAAGGGTCGGATTTCCACCGTGTCTCGTGAAAGGCGATGAGGGGTCCGTGGGGATGATCCCAAATTCCCTGTTTCATCCGGGTCCAACGCCCCATCCGGTTTCAGTAGGAACGTAGGGGACGCCCGAGGGAGGGCGCGTTAGCGCCGTCCCGACGGTCGTCCCGCGATTCCCCCAGGAGGCGGAATGATTCCCTATCCCAGGAAACATCCGGGCCGGCGTTCGGCACCGAAGACGGCCCCTCCGGCCGCCCCTACCCTTCCGTTGGGAACGTAGGGGACGCCCGAGGGGCGGTGCGAAGCGCCGCCCCGACGGTCGTCCCGCGATAGGGCCTCCGGCGGCCTCTACCAGTTCTCCCCGAGAAGCTCGAAATAGGCCTGGGGATGGGCGCAGGCGGGGCAGACCTGGGGCGCCTCGGGGCCTTCATGCAGGTAGCCGCAATTCAAGCACCGCCAGACCACGACGCCGTCCCGCTTGAAGACCCGGCCCGCCTCCAGGTTGGCGTAGAGGTCCTTGTAACGCTTCTCGTGCTGTTTCTCCGCCACGGCGATGGCCTCGAAGAGCTTGGCGATCCCCTCGAACCCTTCCTCCCTTGCGGTCTCGGCGAACCCGGGATACATCTTGGTCCACTCGTAGTTCTCCCCAGCCGCCGCTTCCTTCAGGTTCTCCAAGGTCGTCCCCACGGGACCGGCGGGGAAGCTGCCCGTAATCTCGATCTCCCCGCCCTTCATGAAGTTGAAGAGCCTCTTGGCATGTTCCTTCTCCTGGTTGGCCGTCTCCTCGAAGATGGAGGCGATCTGGACGAGCCCCTCCTTCTTGGCCTTGCTGGCGTAAAAGGTATAACGATTACGCGCCTGGGATTCACCGGCGAAAGCCGCCATCAGGTTCTTCTCGGTCTTGCTTCCTTTCAGTTCCATCGGTCGATCCTTTCTTGTCTTCGTTCCAATCCGGGCCGGGGATCCTTGCCTCCCCGCCCGGGCGGCTCAAGATTGTTCCTTACCGCCCCAGCAGGCCGGCCCGGATTGGAACGAAGACAAGAAAGG
>CAYQBW010000101.1:3631-7950 GCA_964415725.1 uncultured Planctomycetia bacterium | reverse complement strand
CACCCTGGCGGAAGCCCTCAAGGAGGCCGCCTTGGCCTTGGACAAGCGGGCCCTCCATTCCTGATTTTTTTCCCTTTCCGAAAGCCCGGGCTCCTGGGATGAATTGGGGAAAGGAAGGAAGGAACGTCCCCCGGCCCTTGGAGAGCGACCCGGTGAGATTCTTGTCCTGGAAATTTCCGGCCCCAAGACCCCTGCTCGCGGCCCTTCTGGTCCTCCTCCCTTGTTGCCAGGGCGCCGGCAGGGGAGAGCGCGCCCCGGGACCGGGGACCCTTCCCCGCACCGGGGCCCAGCCCCCTCCCCTCCTGGCCCGGGCCCTGGAAAAGGCCCGGAAAGAGGGCAAGCTCGTCCTGGTGGAGATCTACGACCCTTCCTGCAAGTATTGCCGGGCCATGGAGGAGGTCTTCTTCCAGCCGGCGGTCCGGAAAGTCCTGGGGGACTTCGTCTGGATCAAGATGGGGGTCCGGGGAAACCCCCTGGTCCGGCGGTTCAAGCTGGACATGACCCCGGCCTTCCTGGTGTTCCGCCCCGACGGGAAGCCCATGGAGGACATCCTGGAAGGGTTCCGGTCCGCCCCGGTCCTGGCGGCGGAGCTGGAGGATTTCCGCCGCCTCTTCCACGGGCAGGAAGAAGTGGAGATCCCCATGGACCGCCACCCCATGGCCGGGCACGGCTGCAGGATCAAGGAATAGCCGCCAGGTCTGGATCCATTCTTTTCCCGGGCTAGGATGGGAGGCTTGATCGCGGCCTTTGGCCTCCGGAAAACCTGGTAAGAGGAAGTTTTTTTCCAAGATGAAATCGCTCTCCAGATGGTGCTTGCCCCTGGTTGGGGCTCTTCTTGCATTGCTCCCCCTCACCTCCTGTGGAAAGAAGGGAAACCGGGAGGGAAGCGGCGCCGGAACAGGATCCTCCAAGCCGGCGGCCTCCAAGCCCGCGGCCCCCAAGCCGGGAAAGGCCGGGACCTCCACCTCCCAGGCCCTCCCCAAGGAGGTCACCAAGGGCCTGCCCAAGAACATGGTGGAGGCCATGCGCAAGGCCCACAGGGAGAAGCGGCTTCTTTTGGTGGAGGTCTTCGACCCGGAGTGCAACTTCTGCCGGGACATGGAAAAAGTCCTCCAGGAGCCGGACGTGCAGGAGGCGATGAAGCCTTTCATCTACATCAAGGTCGGCAAGGACGCGGAGCGCCTGGTGGAGGAATTCGCCCTCCAGATGACCCCCACCTTCCTGGTCTACAAGCCCGACGGGAAGCCCATGGATGATCTCCTGGAGGGATTCCGCTCCGGCAAGGTCTTCATCGCCGAGCTGAAGAACTTCCAGAACATCTACCAGGGAAAACCCCAGATCGAAATCCCCGAGGACGATCATCCCAACTACGGAAAGGGCTGAGGCATTTGAGCCCGGCCTTCGTGCAAGGCCCTTTTGTTCCTGTTTTTCTTCGTTTCACCAGGAAGGGCGCCGCCGGGCGCCCTTCGGCGAGGAGGAGCCTATGTCCTTCTTTTTCCGCAAGCAGGCCCACCTGGAAGCGGGCTTCGAGTCCTTCCTTGGGTGCATCGAGAGGTGCCTGGAGGTCTTCCTTCCGGGCATGCTTTCCTACCTCGAACACGGCCTGGGGGAATCCTTCGAGAAATCCGTCTCCCTGGCCCATTCCGCCGAATCCGAGGCCGACGACATCCGGACCGACCTGGAGCGGACCCTCTACAAGGAAGAGCTCCTCCCCGACAGCAGGGGGGACCTGCTGGGCCTGCTGGAGGCCTGCGACCGGGTGGCCAACCGGACGGAGGACGTGCTCTTCTCCATCAGCATCCGCCGGATCGAGCCGCCCGTGGAGTTGCGGGAGGACTTCCAGGCCCTCCTCTCCAAGGTGGAGGCCAGCGTCCGCACCCTCCTCAAGGGGATGCGGGTCTTCTTCGTGCGCCCCAGCGAGGTCAGGCCCTTCGTGGAGGAGGTGGACCGCCACGAATCGGAGTGCGACCACATCCAGCATGAAATTCTCCGGAAGGTGTATGCCCTGGACTGGCACCTCTCCAGGAAGATGCAGATCGACGACCTGGTGAAGGAGATCGGCACCATTTCCGATGCCGCGGAAGGGGCGAGCCGGCGCCTGGACATCACGGCCATCAAGCGGAACCTCTGATGTATTCCTACCTTCTCGGGAGCCTCTACCTGGGCTGGGCCCTGGGCTCCAACGACGCCGCCAACGTCTTCGGAACGACCGTCACGAGCCGGATGCTCAAGTGGAGGACCGCCGCGATCCTGGCGGCGGTCTTCGTGATCCTGGGGGCCTACCTGGAGGGTGCGCCGGGCATCGAGACCCTCTCGGGCCTGGCCCGGGGCCAGACCCTGGCCTCGGCGGGCCTTCTCTCCCTGGCGGCGGCCCTGGCGGTGACGGTCCTCACTTTCCTCAAGCTTCCGGCCTCCACCTCCCAGGCCGTAGTGGGAGCCATCATGGGAATGGCCCTCTACCGGGGGCAGGTGGTGGACTGGAACGAACTCCTGAAGGTGGGGATCTGCTGGATCGCCACTCCCCTGGGCGGGGCCCTCTCGGCGGCCCTTCTCTACGTGGCGGGACGCGCTCTCATCTACCGGTTCAAGATCAATTTGATCCGTTTGGACGGATATATTCGATTGGGCATGATCCTGGGCGGGTGCTACGGGGCCTACGCCCTGGGGGCCAACAACGCCGCCAACGTGACGGGCGTATTCATGGGAACCGGGCTCTTCGGCCTCCATGGCGGGGCCGAGGCGAGGCTCCTTGCCCTCCTTGCGGGAGGAGCCATCGCCTTCGGGATCCTGACCTTCAGCTACCGGGTCATGGTGACCGTGGGCCGCTCCCTCTACGACCTGGACCCCTTTTCCGCCCTGGTGGCCCTCCTGGCCCACTCGGTGACGGTCCACTCCCTGGCCGTCGTAGGCGTGCCCGTCTCCTCCACCCAGGCCATCATCGGCGGGGTCCTGGGGGTGGTGGCCGTCCGGGGCCTCTACAAAATCAACCTCCGCGTGCTGGTGATGGTCCTTCTCGGGTGGGTGGCCACGCCCTTGCTGGCCGGCCTGGCCGCCCTGGGCGTGGCCCGGGTCCTCCTTCCCGGGTAACCTCCCCGGCCGGGAAGGGAAGCGGGAGAAGCGCGAGGCGACCATGAAGGATTGGCGTAGAACCGTGACCTGCGGCGAACTCACCTCCCGGGACGAGGGCCGGCAGGTTGTCCTCAACGGCTGGGTGACGGGCCTCAGGGACCACGGGGGCATTCTCTTTCTCGATCTCCGGGACCGCTACGGCCTGACCCAGCTCGTGGCCGACACGGACGCCCCGGCAAAACTGCTGGAGGAGATCCGCTCCCTCCAGGCGGAGACGGTGATCGCCGCCCGCGGCCTGGTCCGCCTCCGGGCCCCGGGCCAGGCCAACCCCGAGCGGACCACCGGGGAGATCGAGGTGGCCCTCCGGGAGATCCAGGTCCTGGGGCCCTCCAGGCCCGTGCCTTTCGAGATCGTGGACAAGGAGGAATCCAGCCAGGAGACCAGGTTGAGATTCCGATACCTGGATCTCCGCCGGAGGCCCATGCTCAAGGCCCTGGAGGCGCGCTCCCGTTTTCTCATGGCTGTCCGGAGCCGGCTCCACAAGGAAGGTTTTCTCGAGGTGGAGACGCCGATTCTCACCAAGGCCACCCCCGAGGGGGCCCGGGATTACCTGGTGCCGAGCCGGGTCCATCCCGGCAGGTTCTACGCCCTTCCCCAATCCCCCCAGCTCTTCAAGCAGCTCCTCATGGTGGGGGGGGTGGACCGCTATTTCCAGGTGGCCCGCTGTTTCCGCGACGAGGATCTGCGCGCAGACCGCCAGCCCGAGTTCACCCAGATCGACCTGGAGATGTCCTTCGTGGAGGAAGAGGACGTCCTTTCCACGGTGGAGAACATGGTGAGCGCCGCCTTCAAGGAGGGCTTCGGCATCGACGCCCCGGTCCCCTTTCCGCGTCTCACATGGAAAGAGGCCATGGCCCGGTTCGGCTCGGACAAGCCGGACCTGCGTTTCGGGCTGGAGATCGTCGATTTCACCGGGGAAGCGAAAGATTCGGCTTTCCGTGTCTTCTCAGGGGCCGTGGCCTCGGGGGGCGTGGTCCGGGGGATAAGGGTTCCCGGGGGAGCGGACCGGATCAGCCGCAAGGGCCTGGACGCCCTGGAGGGAGCGGCAAAAGAGGGCGGCGCCAAGGGCCTGGCCTGGCTCAAGCTCGCGGCGGGGGGCAAGACGGCGGGCCCGCTCTCCAGGTTCTACCAGGGGAGCGAGCTGGAGAAACTAAAGGCCGCCTTCGGCGCGGCCGAAGGCGGCCTTTAGT
>CAYQBW010000101.1:0-3621 GCA_964415725.1 uncultured Planctomycetia bacterium | reverse complement strand
CTTCGGCGCCGGCGGGGAGAGGGTCGTAGCCACATCCCTGGGCCTGGTCCGTTCCGCCCTGGGCAGGATGCTGGACCTGGCGAAACCCGGGGAGTTCCGCTTCCTCTGGGTCACCGATTTTCCCTTGTTCGAAAAGGAAGAGAAGACCGGGCGCTGGGGGCCTTCCCACCACCCGTTTACGGCCCCCAAGGACTGGTCCCTGGAAGGGCTCGGGGAAGATCCCGGAAGCCTTCTCTCCCGGGCCTACGACCTGGTCCTCAACGGCTCCGAGGTGGGCAGCGGCTCCATCCGTATCCACCGGGCCGATACGCAGGAAAAGATCTTCCGCTTTCTGGGGATTGGGCCCGAGGAGGCCCGGGCCAAGTTCGGCTTCCTCCTGGAGGCCCTGGAATACGGCGCCCCGCCCCACGGGGGGATCGCCCTGGGCGTGGACAGGCTCACAGCCCTGGCCCTGGGGCTGGATTCCATCCGGGAGGTGATCGCCTTTCCCAAGACCACAAGCGCAGCCTGCCCGCTTACCGGGGCGCCGTCGGCCGTGGCGCCGGACCAGTTGGAGGAGTTGGGAATCCGGGTCACAGGCGGGGAGAAGCCCCCGGGGGAGTGATCCCTTTTTTGCCCCGGCCGGGTAGAATGAGGATCCCTTCGATTCTCCATTCTTCTTGCAGGGTCCGTTTTCAAGCGGGAGGTCTTTCGTCATGCGGCGCGCGTCCTTGGTTCTTTTTCTGTCTCTCCCCGTCCTGGTGGGGAGTCTCTCTTTTTCCTTGAACGGCCAGGTTCTCTCGATCCGAGCGAGAGACGCCGGCTCGAAGCTTCCCGGCTCCTGCGTAGTCCGTGCCTTTCCGGGGACTCTTCCCCCCGGGGGCAGTCCCCTGGCAGGCCCGGTCCTGATGAAGGGGTGGCCCAAGACGATCCAGGCGGCCCCCTACTTCGCTCCCCAGCGGGGTCTCCTTTTCGCCGACCTGGACCAGGACGGCCGGATGGAGGTGATCCGCTCCAGCACGAACGGGATGGTCTACGTCTGGCGCGCCGATGGATCGGCCTTTCCCGGCTGGCCCAAGACCACGATCGGCTCGGGGCAGATCGTTCCCACGGCGGCGGACCTGGACGGCGACGGGACCCTGGAGATCCTGGTTCCCACAAGAGGGCTCACCAGGGGGGGCATGCTCTACGTCTTCCGGGCCAACGGATCCAATTTCCCGGGCTGGCCCAAGAGCCTTTCGGGCAACAACGTCTCCGGCGGGGTGGTGGCGGCGGACCTGGACGGCGACGGCAAGCTCGAGGTGATCGCCCAGGAAAGGGCCTGGCCGGTGGGGTACGTCCACGTCTTCCGCTACAACGGTTCCAGGTTTCCCGGCTCCTGGCCTTTCAAACTGGACCACGTTCCCACGGGGACGCCCGCCGTGGGCGACGTGGACGGCGACGGAAAGCCCGAGATCGTCTGCCTCTCCTACAACTCGCTCTACGTCCTGGACCCCTCGGGCAAGGTGAAGCCTGGATTCCCCTACAACCTGTCTAAGAAGTACAACGCACGCTTCTCCTACCAGTCGCCGGCTCTCGGGGACCTCACGGGCGACGGCAAGCTGGAGATCGCCGTCTGCGCGCACTGGACGGGCTCGGGCTGCTTTGTCTTCCGGTGGAACGGAACCCTTCTTCCGGGCTGGCCCAATTCCTTCGGAGGGAAATGGAGCTACTGCCCGCCCACCCTGGCGGACATCGACGGAGACGGCAAACTGGACGTCCTGGCGGGGCGGCGGGTCGACATGGCAACGAGCTACGTGCTCTACGCCTGGAAGGCCACGGGCGGCCTCCTTCCCGGTTTCCCGACGGTCAACCGGGGTTCCGCCGAATCGCCCATTACCGTGGCGGACATCGACGGCGACGGGGTCATGGAGATCTTCCACGGCTCCAACCTGATGGACTCAGCCACGGGGAAGGGCTGGCTCCACTGCGTGGACGCCAAGGGCAAGGTGGAGCCGGGCTTCCCCCTCAGGGTCCCCGGGTTCACCTACATGAACGGCGCCACTCTCGGCGACGTGGACGGCGACGGGGTCCTTGAGATGGGGGTGGTCTCCTACAACAAGTCCAACGTCACCGTGGCCCTCTACAAGCTCCCCGGCCCCAAGATCCCCGGCCGGATCCTCTGGAAGACCTACCACGAGGGAAACGCCCGGCGGGGCCGCCAGGGCGAGAGCGACCGTTTCTCCCTGGTGGGGAAGGCCGCCCCCGGGGGAACCCTCAGGATGGAGTTCCACGGAAAACCGGCGGACCGGGTTTTCGCCCTGCTGGGGCTGGGCGTCGGGGTCACTCCCCTGGGAAGCCTGGGTATTCTCAGGCTCGACACCAGGCGCCCGGTCTTCCTCTTCAAAAACTTCCTCGTCGGCTCTTCGGGGCGGGTCTACAGCACTTTCTCCCTCCCCAACAACCCGGCCCTTTCCGGGGGATTCCTTGCCTTCCAGGGCCTGGACGTGCGGCCCGCCACGGGCGGGGCCCGGCTCCTCCAGTTGGTTCCCTTGAGAATCCGATGAGACCTCCGGTCTCTCCGCCCCGGGGCGGGACGTTCCTCCCCCGGGGCCGAAGGGACGGGAGGAAACCCTTGGAAACCTTCGTTCTCCTGGGGGAGCGCTTCGAGACCCCGCCCGCCGAAATCCTGGCTCCCCTTCTTGGGGAGACCCTGGGGCTCATCCCTTACGAGGCCCTCCGGGCGGCGGCCTCGGCCAGGGGGATCCTGGCGGAGGGGCTGGAGAGGGACCAGGCCGAGAAAATCGCCCAAGGGCTGGCAGAGGCGGGTTTTCCCTGCGGCGTCGTCCCCGGCCGGGCGGCCCCACCCGCGGGCCCGGTCCGGGTCGCCCGGGAGGTCCGCCTCCTGGAGGAAGACCTCCTGTTCCGCCCCGGGCTTACGGGGCCCTGGATCTCCCTGCCCTGGGAGGACATCATTCTCCTCTCCGCCGGGGTGATCCTGGAGAGGGAAGGCGGGGGATTTCGTTCCACCGGAAAGAAAGGCGGCGGAACCCCTGGCCTGGGCGGCGCCGCCCGGCTCATGGTGGATCCCGTGGGGGGGGCCCTCTCCATCCTCAAGAAGACCCGGAAGAAGGGGGGGCTGGAGCGCAGGCCCGGCGTGCCTTTCCCCCATCCCCTGGCGGACCTCTACTTCCAAGGGTCCGGCGAAAAGGGGGAGTGGATCCGGATCAGGGCCAGGGAGGTCTCCTTCCCCGGCCTCCGGGAAGGCGGGGAAAAGGGGAATTTCTACAGGGATTTCCTGGCCTTCCTGGAAGAGGCGGGCCGGAGGTCCCGGGGAACTTCTCTCACCGCTTCCGCCAGCTTTTTGCTTGGAGAAGGCCCGGAAGGGATTCCCCTGGAAGGGGCGGCCTTCTTCGGGGAGGAAGGGGCCTACCGGCTCTACAACCGGTGGGCTTTGGCTTGCGTCTTTTCCGGGAGGCCTTAGGCTTTCCGGATCCTGCCGGTTCCAGGTTCCCCTCGCCTTCCAAGAGGAGGGTTCTTTCTGTGAGCGTTCGCATCCGGGGTCTCGTCAAGGCGGCGCGGTTTTGCAGGGAATCCCTGGCCCGGGGAGTCCCTTCCGCGGAGCAGGCGGATTTTCTTGCCTGGGTCCGGGGGATCCTGGGC
>CAYQBW010000100.1:0-7967 GCA_964415725.1 uncultured Planctomycetia bacterium | reverse complement strand
GAGGATTCCCGGGGCCGTGCGGGTCCGGGCGGACGTGGACGGGGGAAACCTGGCCCTCGCCCACGACGGCCTCTACGTGGCGGTCTTCGACCGGTGCCTCCTCCTGGATCCGGCCACGGGGAAGACCCTGAAAGTCATCCCCATCCCCAAGGAGGCCCTCCGGGGGAGGAGGCGCTGGGGCTACATATCCCTTGATGGGAATCTCCTTTTCGGAACCGCCGCCGATCCCCTCAAGAACCCTTACGCCGCCGAATGGAAGAGGCTCCTGGCCAAGGCCGGGAAATCGGGAAAAGACACATCGGTTCTCGAGCCCAGCAGTGCCCTCTTCGAGGGTCTTCATCGTTCTGCCCGGCTCTGGGAGACCATGGACGATTTCCCATCCTGGGGAAGCCAGCGGTCCCCCCGGGGGGCCCTCACGCCCCACCTCCTGGCGGGCGACGCCCTCTTCGCCGTGGACAGGCACACGGGAAAAAGTATATGGGTCCGCCGGGGAAAGCGGATCCCCAACATCTCCGTCTCCATCGGGGAAGGAAAAGTCTTCTTCGTGGACGGTCCCCCTTCGGCGGAGGAGCGCAAAGCCGCCCTGGCGGAAAAGAAGGCACTCCTGGAAAAGAGGGTCTACCTGGCCGGCGAGGAGGCCAGGCTGGTGCCTCCCGGCGAGGAAGACGTGCGGGTGGTCTACGCTTTGGACGAGAAGACGGGAAAAGTCCTCTGGCGAAGGCCCCTGGACGTCACCGGCTGCGGAGGGGACAAGATGGGTTCGGCCTACGCGAAGGGGGTGCTCCTTTTTTACGGGAATTTCAGCAACCACGACACCTGGCTCTTCCTGGGGAAGAAACTCACCTGGAGGCGGGTGACCGCCCTGGACGCGAAGTCGGGCCGGGTGCTCTGGAGCAAACCCTTGAACTACCTGCGGAGGCCCCTGGTGGTGGGTCGCAAGATCATCATCGAGCCCAGGGCCTGCGATCTCTTCACGGGCAGGATTCTCACCAGGCTCCATCCCGTCACGGGGAGGCCCGTGACCTGGGAGTTCCTCAGGCCGGGCCATTGCTGCGCCATTACTTCCGCTTCCGCCGACACGCTCTTCTACCGGTCCTTCTACGCGGCGATCTACGAACTCACCGGCGACAAGGGGCTCAACCTCTTCGGCGCGATCCGGCCGGGATGCTGGCTGAACATGGTCCCCGCCTGCGGGATGATGGTCATGCCCGAGGCAAGCTCGGGGTGCACCTGTTCCTTCCCGATCCGCTGCTCCCTCGCCCTGGCGCCGAGGCCCGACAGGATCCGGGGCAACTGGACGGTCTTTATCTGCCACGGCCCCACCAGGCCCGTGAAGCACCTCTCCCTCAACCTGGGCGCCCCGGGGGACCTGCGGGACAAGGACGGCACCCTCTGGCTCGCCTGGCCCCGGCCCCGGGCGGTCTCCAACATCGGGTACGGCCATTACGCCATGAAGCTCTACCTGAAGGATCGGGTGATTCCCGGGATGGGATACTTCCACCGGGACGACCGGGGCGTGACGATGGGGGGGACTTCCCGGCCCTGGCTCTTCACCTCCTGGGGGCTGGGGCTGGAATCGATGGAAATCCCGCTCCTGGACAAGAAGAAAGGCCGTCCCCTCGTCTCCTACACCGTCCGGCTTGGTTTCCACTCCGAAAGTGGGGAGAGACCCGGAACGCGGGTCTTCGATATACGCGTCCAGGGCAAGGTCCTGCTCCGGGGATTCGATCCCGTCCGGGCCGCCGCCGGCCCGGGAAAGGCCGTGATCCGGGAGTTCAAGGGGGTCCGGGTGAAGGACACTCTCCACCTGGACTTCCTTCCCCGCGGGCGCCGCCCCGGCCGGGAGGCCGCCCCGAGAGTGGATTTCGTCCAGGTCCTGGCCGCTCCGGAAGGGAAGGGATGAGGAGGACGGGGAAAACACCAGGGGGAGGGAGCCCGGAATTGGTAGAGTAAGGGCCATCCAAGGAGGTTCGATGGGCGGCATTTCCTGGACCTACGTGCTGGGGCTCTACATCCCCTTGGTGGTCTCCCTCTCGATCCACGAGTGGGCCCACGCCATCACGGCCCGGATGCTCGGGGACCCAACGGCGGAAGAACACGGCCGTCTCACTCTCAACCCCTTGCCTCACCTGGACTTGATCGGGACGGTGGTCCTTCCCCTGATGATCCTTTTCTCCCATTCCCCCTTCCTCTTCGGCTGGGCCAAGCCCGTGCCGGTGGACCCGACCCGCTTCCGGAAAGGGGTGAAGATCTTTCCGGGCATGCTCCTGGTCTCTTTGGCCGGGCCTTTCTCCAACCTGGTCCTGGCCTTTCTCTTCGCCCTCTCCTTGAGGCTCTGCGACCGCTTCTCCTGGGGGAGCGACGCCTTGATCCAAGGCCTCTACATGGGCCTGGTCCTCAACGTCCTTCTCGCCGTCTTCAACCTGATGCCCATCCCTCCCCTGGACGGCCACAGGCTTCTTCCCCCTGCGGTCCAGAGAAAGCTCCTGCCTTTTTCCGGCGTGATCTTCATCCTCTTCCTGGTCGCCATCTGGCGCTACCAGGAGATTCTGGGCGTTCCCGTGGAATTCTTCACCAAGGGGATCCTGCGGCTGGTGGGCCTGGTCGTCTGAAAAGTAAGGGAAGATCCCGCCGGGCACCTCAGACCGCTTCGGCGCCCTTCTCCAGGGCCTTCAGGTTCCCTTCGTAGAACCTCTCCTTGGGGCCGGAGAAGACGTGGTGCAGGGCCTCCTTGACGGAGTCGAGGGTGACAAGCCCGCTCTTTTTCACGAAGGCGCCCAGCATGACGATATTGAGCCCCCTGGGGTTTCCGATCTCCGCGGCGATCGTATTTCCTTCCACGTAAGTAGGGAGGATGTCGGTTCGTTCCACCTTTCTGTCGATCAAGGCGGAGTTGACCACGCAGTGCCCGCCGGGCTTCATGGCCGGCTCGAACTTGTCCAGGGAGGGCCGGTTCAGGACCACGATGTGGTCCGGGTCGGGAACGATGGGGGACCCCACGATCTCGTCGGAAAGCACGACCGTGCAGTTCGCCGTGCCCCCCCGCATCTCCGGTCCGTACGAGGGGATCCAGGCCACGTTTTTGCCCTCGAGAAGGCCCGCCTCGGCTAGGAGCTTGCCCGCCATGAGCACCCCCTGGCCGCCGAAACCCGCGAAGATCACAGACGTGGAAGTCATTTCTTCCCTCCTTCCTCCGCCTCGGGCTTCTTGAACTCGCCCAAGGGGAAATAGGCCATCATCTTCTCCTTGCCCCATTCCAGGGCCTCCACGGGCGTCATGCCCCAGCCCGTGGGGCAGGAGGAGAGGAGCTCCACGAAGGTGAAGCCCTTTCCCTCGGCCTGGAGCTGGAAGGCCGTGTGGATGGCCTTGCGGGCCTTGCGGACGAGCTGGGGCGTGTAGAGGGCCTGGCGGGTGACGTAGACCGGGGCGACCAGGGTGGAGAGCAGTTCCGCCATGCGGATGGGCCATCCGATCTGCTCGGGGTCTCGGCCGTAGGGGGAGGTCGTGGTCTTCTGGCCCACCAGGGTGGTGGGGGCCATCTGGCCGCCCGTCATGCCGTAGATAGCGTTGTTGATGAAGATCACGGTGATCTTCTCGCCACGGTTCGCGGCATGGATGATTTCCGCCATGCCGATGGAGGCCAGGTCCCCGTCGCCCTGGTAGGTGAAGACGATGGTGTCCGGCCGGCCCCGCTTGATGCCCGTCGCCAGGGCCGGGGCCCTTCCGTGGGCGGCCTCCTGGAAGTCGCAGTTGAAGTAGTTGTAGGCCAGGACCGAACAGCCCACGGGGGCCACGCCGACGGCCCTCTCCCGGAGCCCAAGGTCGTCCAGGGCCTCCGCCACGAGCCGGTGCGCGATCCCGTGGGGGCATCCCGGGCAGTAATGGGTGGGCCTGTCCCTGAGGGATTCGGGCCTCTTGAAGATCGCTTCCACGGGAACGCTCATTTCTCCACCTCCTTGCCCAGGTGCCTCAGGACCTCCCGGACCACCTCCTGCGGGGTGGGGACCACCCCCCCCGTGCGGCCGAAGAAGTGCACCGGAATCCTTCCTTCCGTGTAGAGCTTGACGTCCTGGACCATCTGGCCGAGCGACATCTCCACGGTGAGGATGAACTTGACCTTCTTGGGATCCAGGGACTGGATGGTCTTTTCGGGGAAGGGGAAGAGGGTGATGGGCCTGACGAGTCCTACCTTCACGCCCTTCTCCCGGAGCCGCTCCATGGCGGTCCGGCAGACCCGGGATGTGGTCCCGTAGGCGCAGAGCACGACTTCGGCGCCCTCCAGGTCGACCGTCTCCACCCGCACGTCCTCGCGTTTCATTCTTTCGTATTTCTGCTGGAGTTTCCGGTTGTGTTCCTCCAGCTCGTAGGGGTCCAGCAGGAGGGACTTGACGATGTTGGGCTCCCTCCCCTTGCAACCCGTGGTGGCCCAGGGCTTGTCCACCAGGGCGGGCTCCCTCTCCGGGAATTCCACGGGCTCCATCATCTGGCCGATGATCCCGTCGCCGAGCACGAGGACGGGGTTGCGGTACTTGTCGGCCAGGTCGAAGGCGTCCATCACCAGCTCCACCGCTTCCTGGACCGTGGAGGGGGCGAGCACCATGGTGTAGTAGTCGCCGTGGCCTCCGCCCCGGGTGGCCTGGAAGTAGTCCGACTGGGCCGGTTGGATCCCGCCCAGTCCCGGGCCGCCCCGGACCATGTTGACCACCACCACCGGAAGTTCCGCTCCGGCGATATAGGAGATCCCCTCCTGCATCAGGGAGATGCCCGGCGAGGAGGAGGATGTCATGACCCGGACTCCCGCCCCGGCGCACCCGAAGAGCATGTTGATCGAGGCCACCTCGCTTTCCCCCTGCACGTAGGTCCCTCCCACCTGGGGCAGGCGGCGGGACATGTATTCGGGGATTTCGTTCTGGGGGGTGATGGGGTAGCCGAAGAAGTGCCTGCACCCGGCCTTGATGGCGGCTTCGCCCACGGCCTCGGCGCCTTTCATCAGGACGCGCGTCATGACTTGCCCCCTCCTGTCTTCACTTCCTTGTAGACCGTAATGGCCACATCGGGGCACATGTCCGCGCACATCTTGCACCCGATGCAGCCCTCCTTGAACTGGACGGCGAAGTTGTAGCCCTTGGTGTTGATCTTGTCGCCCAGCTTGAGGACCTGCTTGGGGCAGACGGAGACGCAGAGCCCGCACCCCTTGCAGAGTTCCCGGTTGACTTCGATGTAAGGCATATCATTCTCCCTTGTCTTCGGGAGGGGCTCCCTCCATGAGGGACCTGCGGTCCCTGTAGGGGGCGAACCTCCGGATGTCCTCGAACCACGGGGGAAGCATGAAACGGTCCATGGGAACGGCAGGGACGTCCCCGCAGTCGGGAACCCATGAGCCGAGGAATTCGGGAACGAAAAAAAGACCCGCCAGGGGAAGCCCGAGGCGGGCGGCGCCGGCAAGGACGACCTGGTGGCCCTCTTCCACGACCTGGGGAGTGGTGAGCTGGATGAGATGGGGGTTGCTCAGGACCGCCGTGGCCCGGAGCTTGGAGGCCCCCTCGATTTCCTTGAGAGCTTCCTCGATCTCCTCGGGCGTGGAGACGAAGGGCCTGTTGGGGTTGACCACCAGGAAGAGGGCGTAACCGGCCTTCTCCAAGGAGGGGGCGTAGGATCCAAGGAGCCTGGCCCCCGCCGGGTCTCCTCCCACGTCCACCACGATCCGCACTTCCGGGTCGGCCAGAAGGCGCTCCATGTCGCCTGTCAGGGCCGGCAGGTCCGCCTGGGCCAGGTGGCCTCGCGGGGCCGCCACCTGGATGCCTTTTCTTTCGAATTCCTCCCTCAGCTCCCGGGACCGGAAGTAGGGATTGACGATGTCCAGGTCCACGATGGCCGCCCTGCCGGCCCGGCCCGCTGCGTAGGCCCGGTTGATGGCGATCTCCGTCTTGCCCGAGCCGTAGGGCCCGGCCAGGATCGTCACCCTCCTCTCCCTTTCCAGGGGAAGGATGTCTGTTTTTTGAAGGAGGGTCATCTGGAGAACGGACTCCTGTAAAACGAGGGAGGCCCGAAGCGGGCCCTTCCTGGAACCCTCCAGGGGTCCTTCGAGTTTCAGGCCTTCGGCTTGAGGGGCAAAGGCTTTCCTGGGATTCTCCCTGGAGAGGGGGAGGCCGGAGACAGGGAGGCCCCCTATGGACCGGCCTGTGATCCACTTGATCTGCAACGCCCACCTGGACCCGGTCTGGCAGTGGCAGTGGGAGGAGGGTTGCGCCGAGGCCCTGGCCACCTTCCGGACGGCGGTGGAACTTCTCCGGGAGGACCGGAGCTTCAAGTTCAACCACAACGAGGCCCTCTTCTACCGCTGGGTGGAGGAGCACGATCCCGAACTCTTCGGGGAGATCCGCGCCCTGGTGGAGGAAGGGCGCTGGTGCGTGATCGGCGGCTGGGACCTCCAGCCCGACGTGAACCTCCCCGGCCTGGAATCCCTCTACCGGCACATGGAGGAGGGGCGGCGCTACTTCCAGGAGCGCTTCGGGGTGAAGCCCCGGGTGGCCTGCAACTTCGATTCCTTCGGCCACCCGGCGGGTCTCCCCCAGCTCCTGCTCCAGGGGGGCTATTCCTTGTATGTCTTCATGCGCCCATCGCCGGAGGAACTGGAGCTCCCGGACCATCTTTTCCGCTGGCGGGGCCTGGAAGGAAGCGAGATCCCGGCCCTCCGGGTCCCCATCGGGTTCTACCACTCAGAGAGGGACGACCTGGACGAGAAGGTTCGCCGCACCATCGAGCTGGCCCTGAAGTCGGGCCGGGACGTGCCCCTCTTCTGGGGGCTCGGGGACCACGGGGGAGGCGCCACCAGGGAAGACCTGGAACGGATCCGCCGGTGGAAGGAGGAGGAGGCCCGGGTGAGGATCGAGCACAGCACCCTGGAGATTTACCTGGATGCCGTGGAGGAAGCGGCCCGGCAGGCGCCGGCCTTCGAGGGGGGGCTCCAGCGCTCCATGACCGGGTGCTACACCTCCATGTCCCGGCTCAAGCGGGCCGCCGCCCGGAGCTTGGGCCTCCTGGTCCAGGCCGAATCCCTGCGGGCCGCCGCCTGGTGGGAGCTGGGTCTTTCTTTTCCGGGGGAGGACTTGGCCCAGGCCTGGCGGGACCACCTGTTCAACGATTTCCACGACATCCTTCCCGGGTCGGGCACGGAGGAGGTGGAGCGGGACGCCCTGGCCCTCTACGGGAAGGCGGAGCACCTGGCCCGCCGGGCCCGGATGGGGGCGGCCGCGGCCTGGGCCCGCTCCGGGACCGGCCGGGGGGCGCCCCTTCCCCTGGCTTTGTTCAATGGTGTCCCACTTTTCCGGGCGACTCCCGTGGAGGCGGAATTTATGGTGGACTACCGGCCCCTCCCGGCGGGGGAGTGGCATGTGCGCCTCTTCGACCCTTCGGGCCGGGAGGTTCCCTGCCAGGAAGAGCCTCCCCTGGCCATGCTTCCCCACAACGGCTGGCGCAGGAAGGTCTCCTTCACGGCGGATCTCACAAGCCTGGGCGCCTTGGGCTTCCGCCTGGAAGTGCGGCGGGGCCCGGCGCCTCCGGCGGGGCCCTTCCCTCCGGCCCTCTCAAACGGGATGGATCCGGAGACGGGCCTGGTGGGACGCCTCGAGTTCCCCGGCACGGAAAACCTCCTGGCGGGCCCTCTCTTTCTTCCCCTGGTTTTCCGGGACGAAGAAGATTCCTGGGGCATGGGGGCCTGGTCCTACGGGGACCTCCTGGGGCCCTTCCAGGCGGATCCCGCAAAGGCGCGCCTTCTCCTGGAAGGACCGGTGCGATCCATCCGGGAATCCGAATTTTCCTTCGGGGCGAGCAGGGTCCTGGCCCGGGTCATCGCCTACGCGGACTTTCCCGTGGTGGAATACAGGTTGCGGATCCACTGGAACGAGTCCCGGGCCAGGCTCAAGCTCTCCCTCCCCTCGGCCCTTTCCGGGGCCCGTCTTTGGGGG
>CAYQBW010000099.1:0-8023 GCA_964415725.1 uncultured Planctomycetia bacterium | reverse complement strand
AAACCACCTTCACCTGATCGTGGAGGCCGCATCTCAAGAGGCCCTCTCCCGCTCCATCCAGGGCATCCAGGTCCTCCTGGCCCGGGGGTGGAACCGAATCTGGAAAAGAACGGGACGGGTCTTCGCCGCGCGGTTCCACCCCAGGATGGTGCAAAGCCCGGGGGACGCCCGGAGGGTTCTGGGCTACGTGCTCAAAAACCACCTGCGCCATGGCGTGAAGACCCCCTGGCCCGTGGACCCGGGGAGTTCGGGGCTTTGGACAGACGTCTGGCTGGAGCGGGAGACCTGGGCCGGGCAAGAAAGGAATGCAAGGTGGAAGAGGATCCGCCTCCCCTGGTCCCGCCCGTGACGGAGATCATGAAAGAGGCCTTCCTTCCCGGGTCGTTGAGCCTTTACGGCCGGCCCAGGGGGTGTTTCTGTGACGAATTCCTTGGCCGACGGGAGGCGGAGAGAGTAGGGGCGACGGCCTCGCAGAAATCTCTCTTTTCTTGGGAGACTCCGGGTTGGAAGATGGATTTTACGCAGGAATAGGATAATGGGATATAGGAATATCCCCCAAGAAGACCGCCTGCCAAAGGTCCGGCCGGGCTTCGCACGGCCTCTTTCCTACCCCGGCGGAACCAGGAAAAGAAAAGGAGAAGAGAGAGGAACCCGGGTTGGAAGGGGAGGAAAACCCGGAGCGGCCGGGTCCCACCATCCCCCGCCCGCCGCCACATTCGTGGGGGATTTGGGGGGATGGTCACCCGTTTTTTGTAAGGTTTCGGGAAGGATTGGGGGATGGGGAGAGATTGCTCTTGCGGGGAACTTCATTCTCCGGGGAGGCCCGTGGGGCTCTTGAAAAGGGGACAGTTTGATTGTTACGACAAAAGTCTTGTCAATCTGTGCCCTTTTCAAGTACGCCGGAATCCACCCCAAAAACGGGCAGTCCGCCCTTAGGACAGCCGGGCCTTTGCCCGCCGTTCCCGGCTGAAGGGTTTGGGTGAAACGTGAACAGAGCTGCAAGGACTCACAGATTCTGCGGAAGGGGGAAACTTCGGGTCAGTCCTGCTCCAGGGGGGTGGCTTCTTCCAGGTGTTCCAACACATTCTTCCACTGGTGTTTCACGGCGGTGATGGAGAGGCGGAGTTCCTTGGGGTCAAGGTGGAGGGCCTGGAGGGAGGCTTGTTCGGGGTCTTCCAGGTCGGGCTGCCACTCGTCCTGGATCTTTACGGCCACCCAGTCGGCCAGGTGGGCCAGGTGGGGGAGGATGAATTCCTTTCCCGGAAGGGTGCCCTTGTGGTGGGCGCAAAGGACCAAGGTCATCTCCTCCCCCAGGTTCCAGGCGTCTCCCGCCGCTCTCCCCAGCTCCTGGTGGTCGAAACCGAAGACTTTGGCTTCCCGGGCGGGGCTTCCCAGGTGGCCGTTGAGGTTGCCGTGGATCACCAGTTCGTGCCGCTCCGGGGCGCCCGCCAGGAGGAGAAGCCTCCCCATGTCGTGAAGGAGTCCGGCCAGCCTGGCCCTGTCCAGCATCTCCTGGTTGGTGACCCCGGCCCTCCGGAAGATCTCGCGGGCGGCGAGCCCGGAAATGACGCTGTGGGCCCAGAGATCCTGGAAGACTTTTTGGGCCCTGGGGGAAAAGGTTCCCTGTTTCTGGAGCTTGGAGAAAACCTTGAGCACGTCGCCTGCGGCGGTGAACCCGATCCGCATGAGGGCGAGGAGGAGAGTCTCTGCGCACTCCCCACCGTAAGCGGCCGAGGCGGAGAGCCTGAGGACCTTCATGGCCACCGCCGGGTCCAGGGCGAGGATCTCTTCCAGGTCCTTGGCGCCGGCGTCGGGGTTGTGGATCACTTCGTTGGCCAGAAGAAGCACCACCTGGTGGGCGGGGAGGGCGGAAGCGGCCCGGACCCACCCTGACAGGTCTTCCTTGGCTTTTGGGCTGTTCTTGGGTTGGTTCATGGCACTCCTCACCCTCATTTTCGGCGGGAAGGTCCCATGAGATTGAAGGGATCCCTCTTTCCGGGGAGGGAGAGCCCGCCTCTGCCCCGTGGCCGGTGACTCATTCAGGGGCCCGGATCACCCGGCAATATTTCTTCTTTCCCGCCCTGAGGAGGAGGCCCTTTTCCGGATCGAGCCTGGAGAGGTCCACCTTCTTTTCCAGGTCCGTCACCCTTTTACCGTCCAGGTAGGCTCCCCCCTGGAGAATGAGTCTCCTGGCCTCGCTGCGGGACTTGCAAAGGCCCGAGCGGACGAAGAGGGCGGGAAGGTCCATCTCCTGGTCCGCCTCTCCTGGGGAGAGGATGCAGGTGGGCGCCTGGGAGGCGTCGCCGCCCCCCCCGAAGAGGGCCCGCGAGGCCTCACGGGCCTTTTGGGCTTCCTCTTCTCCGTGGAGAAGGCGGGTCGCCTCGAAGGCCAGGGTCTCCTTGGCCTTTCGGATCTCCGCCCCCTGGAGGGAGGCCAGGGCTTCCACTTCATCTTCGGGAAGGAAGGTGAAGAGAAGGAGAAACCGGCGCACGTCCCGGTCGTCGGCGTTGATCCAGAACTGGTAGTAGTCGTAGGGGGAAAAACGCTCCGCCGAAAGCCAGACCGCCCCTTTCTCGGTCTTTCCCATCTTGGCGCCCGAGGCCGTGGTCAGGAGGGGAAAGGTCATGGCCTCGGCCTTGGCGTCGGGGCCCATGACCCGCCGGATCAGGTCCGTTCCGGCCACCATGTTGCCCCATTGGTCGTCGCCTCCGGCCTGGATCCTGCACCCGTAGTCCCTGTAGAGGACCAGGAAATCGTAGGCCTGGAGGACCTGGTAGTTGAACTCCAGAAAGGAGAGCCCCGTCTCGAGGCGGATTTTGTAGGTCTCGGCGGCGAGCATGCGGTTGACGCTGAAGTGCCTGCCGATCTCCCTGAGGAAGTCCAGGTATTTCAGGGGCTCCAGCCAGGTCCCGTTTTCCAGGAGAAGACCCTTTTCCCCGTCCAGCACGAGAAATTTTTCCAGGTTGGCCCGGATGCCTTCTTTGTTGCGGGCGATCTCCTCCCGCGAGAGGAGGGGGCGGGACTCGGTCTTGCCGCTGGGATCCCCGATGAGAGTGGTCCCTGTGCCCAGCAGGGCGATGGGCCTGTGGCCCGCCCGCTGGAGATGGGCCATGGCCATGATGGGGACCAGGCTCCCCGCGTGAAGGCTGGGGGCGGTGGCGTCGAATCCCACGTAAAACGTGGTGGGCCCGGCGTCCAGGATCTCCGAGAGGGATGCCTCGTCGGTCATCTGCTGGAGGAAGCCCCTCCGCTTCAGGGTCTCCAAGACGTCCGCCATGACGCGCTCCTTCCGGGCCGGGAGGCCCAGTGTCTCCCTTCGATGCAACCTGGGTCCCGGGCCGCCCTGGGAAGAAAAAAAGCAGAAAAAGTGGATTTCCAGGGAACCCGCAACGGCACCAAGTTCGTCAAAATTCTACTTGGGATCAACAGCGGGATTTTCGGCAGCCCCTGTTGGTCTTCGAAAGGAAATGAGCTCCGCCTTGTCAACGAGTCGAGCCACCAGGTCGATCCCGGACTTGCTCCGGACACGAGAGGATCGGACAGAGGGAACCGCTGGAAATTCACCCGCCCGCCTTGGACCAAACCATCCCCTCGTAGCAGGACCGGGGAAGACTCCCGCCTCGGCTTGACTCGCTGGCAGTGAAGCGCCCGCCTGGGGTGCGACCCAGGCGGGCGCCCTTCCTTTTTCAGTCCGTCTCTTTTTCCCCCGATCAGCCTTTGCCTTGGGCTTCCGCCCTCGCTCCGCCTTGTCTCGAAAAGGGGCCGATCCCGGGGTTCCTGCTTTCTTCAAAGATACGGAAGATGTGACCTTCTTTGTTAGAGGACCGGGGAGGAAAAGTTTCAACGTTTCCTGAGGAAAGCTTCTTCCGCCACCCTCTCTTTTTGGGCCACCTGGTGCACTTCCCGGAGAAAGCGCCGCCCGTCTACGAAGTAACCTCGCGTAGGCCTCAGGCCGGGGATCCTCTCCTGGAACCACCGGTTCATGGCCTCCATGAAGACTTCCCGCACATACTTGGCCAGACAGGAGGCCAAGGCGATGGAGAAAAAATGAGATTCTCCTTTTTCCTGGAACCAGACTTCCACCTGCGGGCCTTGGGGGAGGCGGAGAAGGTAGCGCTGCCGGGCGGGGTTTTCTTCCCTGGAGATCACCCCGGCCCCCGGAAAGGCCCGCGCCAGGGGAAGGGCGTAGTGGATCCTGCCGCCGGCCCGGTCCAGGACGACCCGGGAAGGGCGCTTCTGCAGCCCCGCTTTCATGACCTGGATGAATGCCTCGAAATGGGTCAGTGACTTGTTTCCCGTCCTGTCGATGCTGGCGTTGAATTCCCTGGGATGGAGGGCTGCCAGGTAAAGGGCGTGAAGCCGGATGCCGGTCTCCCGGGCTGCCTTGGCCAGAAGCCAGCTGTCCAGCTCCACTTTGTCCGCCGAGGCGGCCAGGGGCAGGGGGAAATCCAGGGGAGAGAGCCAGGGGCAGGAGGAACGTTCCTGGGGGCTTCCCCCTGAAAGGAGCCGCCCTGCCAGCTCCTCCCCCGTGGTGGGGGGCGACCCCCAGGCAAGGGACATGAAAGCCAGGGCGGTCCGTTCCAGGCGGGCCAGCCCCTTCTTGCCGGAGAAAACCTTCTTGGAGTCGTCCACCAGGATCCGGGTCTCCCGGGGCTTCTTTCCCTTTCTCGCCACGACTCTTCCCAGTAGATCGAAGAGATCCCTTCCCCGGCCGGGCGTCTCCAGGGCCACTCCGGCCGTCACCAGGGGACCCAGGATCGGGCCGAGTCCCGCTTCATCGATACCGAGCTGGATCACTCCGGGATTCTACCGGGCCTTCCCCCAGCCTTTCTTCAGAAAGGTCCCCCCCAGGCCGATCATGAGAGAGGGACCTCCGCAAGGGGAGGCCTTTGGGCCCTTTGAGCGAGGGTGTGGGGACGATTCCAAGGAGGCCTGGTGGGCATGGACATTCTTCTGATCGAAAAAGACAAGATCACCCGGGACCATATCAAGGTGGGCCTCAAATGCGTCCACGGGATGGAGGTGGACGTGGGGGAAGGCTTCTCCGCCATCAACAAGGCCCGCCAGAAATCCTACGATTACATCATCATCGGCCACGAGGAGGGGATCCAGGACGGGGTCGCCCAGGTCCACGCCTTGAGGGAGTTCGACCGGGACACCGACGTGGTCCTGGTGACCACCCCCAAGCAGGCCAAGCTCCTGGCCAGCGAGAAGGCCAAGCTCCACATCTACTCCACCTTGAACCGCCCCATCGAGGTCCGGGAATTCTTCCGGCTCGTGGCCCGGATGCGGGAAAGGGTTGCGGGAAAGGCCTCGGTCGCCAAGACTTCTTAGCCCGGGCCCGGGTTTTTCCCGGGTGCGACCAGGTAGGGCGGCTGAAGCTTGCCTTGTTTCCTTTCGGCCACGGGGGCCGGGAAGGGCAAGGGCGTCCCCCCACAACCGGGGAGGGGCCCCTTCGTTTCGGCCCGAGGCGCCAGGAGAATCCATGGAGCGACCCCAGAGGGAAGGGAATTCCAGGTCCAGGAGAGGTCCGGCGGGTGGGAGAGGAGGGCCGCCTCCCAGGCAGAGGGTCCGGGTCTTCCTGGAAGGACGCTACAGGAAGTTCGTCCGCGACCTTCCCCAGACCATTTTCTATTGCCCCCGGTGCAAGGGCCGCAAAGGGGGATGCGATTTCTGCGGGGGATTCGGAAAGCTCACCAAGGATTCCATCCAGGAATTGATCGCCCGCAAGGCCCTGCGGGCCTTCAAGTCCAGGAAGGGTAAGTTCCACGGCGCGGGCAGGGAAGACATCGACGTTCGGATGCTCGGCGAGGGCCGGCCCTTCATCTTCGAGGTGATCGATCCCAAGGTGCTGGAGGTGGATCTGGCCGACCTCGAGCGGGAGATCAACGAGTATGCCGCCGGCCGGATCGAGGTCACGGGGCTGCACCGGGTGGAACGGAAGCGGGTGGCCCTTCTCAAGGAAACCCCGACGGACAAGATCTACCGGGCCCTGGTGGAGACGGAGGAACCGGTTCCGGAAGAGAAGCTCCACTCCCTTCCGGGCACGAGGATCCGGATCGTTCAGAGAACGCCCGCCCGGGTGGCCCACAGGAGGGCGGACAAGGAGAGAATCCGCCAGGTCACCATCCGGTCCGCCGAGCCCCAAGGGGAGAGGCTTCTTTCGGTGGAGGTCCGGGCCGAGCACGGCACCTACATCAAGGAATGGATCTCCGGGGACCAGGGCCGGACCCGCCCCAGCCTTGGGGATCTTCTGGGGACGCCCGGGGTCTGCAGGGAGCTGGACGTCCTGGAGATCCTCCCCCTGACTTGACCGGGAATCCCGGGATGGACAGCCCCGGTGACGGGCCGGCGAGTCCGATTCGAGCCACTTCCCCCCTCCCCTTCAGGAGGGGGGCTTTTCATCCCGGGGAAAGACTACCTAGAATTATTTTTTTTACCTCCGATCCCTTGAAGCCATGGGAGGAACGGCCGTGAAGAAAAACCGGGTTTTTCTTGTTTTGGCCCTGCTTTGCCCTGCGGCGGGCGCCCAGATCGTCTTTCCGCCGGTCTACAAGGACAAGGTTGGATACAGTTACGTCACCGCCATCTTTCGAAGGTCCAATATTTCGAGCGTCCGGAAATGCCGGTGGCAGCAGGTCCAGGACCTCAAGCCCTCCTCGCCCGTGACGATCCACGGGATCGCCTTCCGGATGACTTCTCTCTACCTTTACAACTCCCACCCCGATCACCCTCCATTCCAGGTCAAGCTCTCCCTGGTGCTCTCCACGGCCAAGGTGAAGGCCTCGGGAATGTCCAACGAATTCGGAAAGAATACCGGCGGGGACGCGGTCACGGTCATCTCTCCCAAGTTCGTTCATTTCCCGGCCCACGCGGGATACGGTTTCCCGAACCCTTTCGCCTACAGGCTCCCCTTCGACACGGGAAAGGTCTTCACCCTGGGGGCCGGCAAGAGTCTCTGCTGGGATCTCCGGGTATACGACAACGACCTCTACTCCAAGGCCAAGACCTCGGTCTACCTGGATGAAGGGACCCTCACGAGCAACTGCTTCCATACGAATTTTGGAAAAGGAGGCACGGTCCCCGGGTTTTCCTCTCCCCACTCGGACGTCACCAGGCTCTACCTTTCCAACGCCCGGTTTTTTACCGTCTATGGCGGGTGCAAGAACGGGCCTTCCTCGGGCTGGACCTTGTGGCTGGTGAGCACCGGAAAATGGGGGGGAACCCTTCTTGGTCCCTCGGCTCCCCTCTGGGTCGATCCTCTCAAGGCTCTCGGGTGGTTCGGCCCCTATACCCTGAATTCGAAGGGCGGGTATTATCGCCCTCCCCAGAATCCCTACTTTTCGACCCCCGCCCAGCCCTGGGTCCTGGGCTTCAAGTTTTTCGGCCAGTGGTTTTCCTTCGACAAGGCCCTCAACCTCTATACCACGGACGGGACCTTCTCCCAGTTCAGCCTTTGGGTGAAGACCCAGGGAGTGGACTTCGGCGTGGGGAACCTCTACCTGACCAACGATTCCGCTTTCTCCTCCAGGAAGGGAACGCTCTACCTCCGTTCCGGGGTGGTGACCCAGATCTATTGAGGCGTCCCCCGCGGGATGCCTAGCGTTTCCTGCCCAGGAAGAAGTCCAGGGCGGAGCGGCGGAAAGGCAGGAGGAGGAGCTTCCCTGGGAGGGCCGTGGGTTTCCCCGAGGAGGGGTCGACCCGCTCCACCAGCATCAAGGGCCTGGGATCCAGGTCCACGTCCAGTCCCACGGCCACCTGGAAGGCCACGTAATCTCCTTTCCCGGACCGGGTCGAGGGAGCCGAAAGGATCTTTTTCAGGGAGAGAACGCCCCGGGGATCCGAGTCCACTTGGCAGGCCGTATATCCCTGGCCCATGAAGAGGAGGACCCGGTAGCGTCCCGGCCCGGGAGGGACGGTGCGGATGGGGTAGTCCCCCGCGCCGGGGGTCCCCGGCGGGAGCCCCAGGGGATAGAGAGCCCTGTAATCCAGGGAGGGCGGGTAGCCCGGAAGGAGCCGGAAG
>CAYQBW010000098.1:0-8037 GCA_964415725.1 uncultured Planctomycetia bacterium | reverse complement strand
CCCCGGCGCCCCGGTCCCTGTGCCGGTCGGGCCGGTAGACCGTCAAGGTCGGTTCGTTCACGTCCCGGATCCTGGTGACGCCTCCCCGGCGCTCCCTCTTCTCGGGGTTGGGGTTCTTCCAGCCCCCCGGCATCCCGCCGGGCCAGATCCGGATCGCCGGGCCTTCTTCCTCGGCCCGCACCTGGAGGAGGATGTCCTCGATCTTCTTTTCCAGAGCTTCCGCCATCCTGTGGAAGCCCAGGTCCGTGGGATGCACCCCGCCCACGGTGCACTCCCACCAGTCCCCATCCAGGAGATTCGATCCATCGAGGAAATAGATCCGCCCGTCCCCGGCCTTCCTGAGCCTGGCGACCAGGTCCCTCTGGAAATCCCTGAGGGAGAGCCTGGCGGCCCGCGCCCTGGGGTCCACCGACTCCCGGGCGTAGGGAATCTTGCTCACCACCAGGATCGGAAGGTCCGGGTCGGATTTCCTGAGAATGGCGATGAAGGGCTCCAGGGTCTTCCGCACCCCTTCATGGGCGTTGGCCTCGTAGTCCAGGACGACCATCCGCTTTCCCGGAATCCGGGTGATCAGCTCGGCCAGCTGGGGCTCCCCCAGGCCGTTGCCCGAAAACCCCAGGTTCACCACCTCCCGGTTCAGCCGCCGGCTCAGAAGGTTCGTGTAGGCCATGCCCGGCCGGGAGGCGCACCCCCCCTGGGTGATGGAGGTGCCGTAGAAGACGAGACAGCCCTCTTCTTCCAAGGGAAAAGGCCCTTCCAGGCGGGCGCCTTTCTCCAGGCCGATCTCCAGGCTCTTCACGCCCGTATAGAGGGGGAAGTCCAGGATGAATTGGCGGAGCTTCTTTTCGCGCGACCGGAAGAGGACCTTGTGGATCTTCTTTCCCCGGATCCGGGTGACCCCGAGGAAGCGCTCCTTGCCCGGGGGGCCCGCGTAGAGGTCGAACCCGTCCTGGCCCGTGCGGGCCATGTGGTCCATGTCGGACACCCGCGAGAGTTCGGCCCGGACCGCCACGACCCGGCTGTCCGTCCGAAACCTCACCTGCCCCCCAGCCGTGTCGAAAGCGAGCCTCTTTACGGGCTTCCGCAGGGGCAGGCCCGGCTGGAGGGGAAGCCTGCAGAAGACGGGCTTCGCCGGGTCGAACCACTTGAAGCCCAGGAGCCGGAAAGGTTTCTCCCAGGGCTTGCGCCACACCAGGTCCGGAGCGGGGGACGCCCCGGCAGAGAAGAAGCCCGCGCAAAGAAGGAGAGCAGCCGGGACGCGGGCCCGTCCCGCCCGTGGAAAGCCCATGCTCACACCTCCCTGGTGATCAGAATCTCTCGTTTCTCGCCGGTGTCCACCCCTCGAAGGGGAAGGACGAGAACTTTTTCTTTTGGCCGGAAACTCCACCCGGCCCACTCCTCCAGGGTCCTGCCGTCCAGGAGCACCCGGGAGGGCTTCCCCCGGAAGTAAATCTCCACCCTGAGGTTCCGGGAGGCCCGCCTCCCCGGAAAATCCCCCCTCATGGGCCCCAGGGTCAGCCGGATCCGCCCGTCCCCCGAAGAGAGCCGGAAGGGCCAGCGCGTGAAGGCCCCCTTTCGGTATCCCAGGCCGTCCCCCTCGTCCTCGTAAAGGTCCAGCGCGTCCTCCCCGCCCGGGTAGACCTTGAGAACCAGGGGATCGGGAAGCCCGGTCCCGATCCGGGGCACCGGATCCTGGGCGGGGACGAGGGAGCCGGCCCTCACGAAGAGGGGGATCTCGTCCAGGTCCGTGTAAGCCGTCCATTCCCGCGGGCCCTGGAGGAGCTTCCCGTGGTAGAGATCCCACCACTTCCCGGCGGGGAGGTAGAAATTCCGTTTTCCCCCGGCCCGGGCCACGGGGGCGGCCAGGATCTTGTCCCCAAGCAGATACTCGCGGGGATGGTCGAAACACGCCCCGTCCCCTGGGAAGTGGAACCAAAGGGGCCGCAGGATGGGCGCTCCCTGGTCGTAGGCCTCTCGCGCCAGGTGGTAGAAGTAGGGCACCAGTTCCTGGTGGAGCCTGTAGGCGGCCCGGACGATCCGAAGGACGTTCTTCCCGTATTCCCAGGGCTCTCTCGTCCCGTGGTTGCTGTGGACCCGCATGATCGGCGAAAGGGCCCCCATCTGCATCCACCGGATATACATCTCCGGGTCGATCCTGGGCAGGGTCACCCCCGGCCAGGGCCCCTTGAATCCCCCCAGGTCGTGGGAGAGGTAGGCCATGCCCACCTGGGCGGACCGGGCGTTCACCTCCAGCTCGTGGGCCAGGATCTCCCACTGGGAGGCCGTATCCCCCGTGAAGCAGGCGCCGTACCTGTGGGTCCCGAACCCCGAATATCTCCCCAGGATGATGGGCCTCCTTCCCAGGTCCTCCTCCATGTGCCGGAAGGCCAGGTGGTCGATCCAGAGCACGCTGTTGTAGCCCTTCTGGTATCCCTGCCAGTTGTCGAGCCACCAGAAGGAGACTCCCAGTTTCTCGTTGGGGACGTAGCAGACGTCCCGGACCGCCTCCCAGACCTTGGGGTTCGTATAGTCCAGGACCCACGAGCCCGGGGCGGGAAGGATGCGCACGTTCTTGGGGTCGGCCACCTCCGTGCCCACCCCCAAGCGCCGGCAGATCTCTTTGAAATACGGGTCCTTGCGGTTGATCGTCTCGTTGTGGAGGTTCAGGGCGGCGTGGATGCCCCGTTTCTTCAGCCAGCCGAAGAAGCCGGGCAGGTCCGGGTAGAGTTTCTGGTTCCACTCCCAGCCGTTCCAGCCGTTCACGTGCCAGTCCATGTCGATGACGAGCACGTCCAGGGGAAGACCGTTCTTCTCGTAGTTCTCGACGATCCGCCGGTTGTCCGCCGCCGAATAACGCTGGAAGCAGGAATACCAGGAGCCGAAGGCCCACCTGGGCAGAAGGGGGATCCTCCCGCAAAGGGCGGTGAACTGCCTCATGGCCCGCAGGTAGTCCCGGCCGTAGCAGAAAAAGAAGAGGTTCACGTAGTCCGGGCGGATCCGCGTGTCGATCCACCGGGTCCTGGGATCGTAGAAGGCCATGCCCGTCTCGTCGATGGCCGTCCACCCCGAGGCGCTCACAGCTCCCGGCGGGAACTTGAGCCACATGCGGGCGATCCTCTTCAGGCTCCCGGGAAGGGAGTCGAACTCCCGGAAGAAAGAGGAAAAGTCCAGGTGGATTCCCTTGTAGAGGTACGGGTGTTCCCGGATCTCCCGGGACACGTCGATCCAGGCGTGGACCAGGTTGTATTCGCCGTACCGGTCGCTCCGGTCCCTGCCGGCCGGGTGCACGCCGCGGGGGATCATGCCCCGGGCCAGGTGGTCCATGGTGAAGAGGCTCCCCAGGTTCCGGTCGTCCACGTCCCCCGGTGACCAGCGGCCCTCCATGCCGCCGGCCTTCCAGGAGACGGTGAGGTTGGAAGGACCGGGAAGTTTTCCGTCTGAGGTATACTCGACCCGGATCCCGCCTCCCTCGAGGAGCAGGGTCTTCCCCTTCCGCTCCACCCTGGTGAAGGGCCCGGGGGCGGGCATGGAGACGCACCGGAAGGTGGGACGGTCGTCGAACCTTCCATCCGGGGCGTACTCCACCCGGAGAATCCCTTCCCCCAGGAGACTGAACCGGGCCTTGCCTTCGATCACGGCGGCCTCCGGCGGCCCCTGGCCGGGGAGAAGGGAGGGGAAAGAAAAGAGAAGGGAAAACAAGAAAGCGGAAAGAGTAGGTTTCACCTCAGGCGTCTCCATGGTCCAAAGAGGAAGACCATCCTACCTTCCCGGCTCCCGGCCCTGGAAGCAAACTGTTCCGGCCGGGTCCCTGGGGGTACCATCGAAGAAAACCCACGAGGAGACCGCGATGCTTCCCAGAACCTTGCTTGTGCCTGCCATCGTCCCCCTTCTTTGCCTCTTTTCCTGCCGGACCCCGAGGTCCGCCCCTCCAAAGGGGACGCGGGAGGTCCAGGCCCCGGCCTGGAAAATGGCCACGGCCCGCGCCCTCCGGCGCTGGCAGGCCCTCCGGTTCGGCATGTTCATCCACTGGGGCCCGGTGAGCCTGAAAGGCACCGAGATCGGCTGGTCCCGGGGGAGGCAGGTTCCCAAGGAAGAATACGACCGGCTCTACCTGAAGTTCGACCCGGTGAAGTTCGACGCCCTCTCCTGGGCTGAGACGGCCCGGCGGGCGGGCATGAAATACCTGGTGCTCGTCACCAAGCACCACGACGGGTTCTGCCTCTGGCCGACCAAGTATACCGACTACAATATTTCCAAGACCCCCTTCAAGCGGGACATCGTGGGAGAGCTCGCGAAGGCCTGCCGAAAGAAGGGAATTCTCTTTTGCACCTACTACTCCCTCCTGGACTGGCACCACCCGGACTACCCCACCGACAGCCCCGCCGGAAGGGGCAGGAAGCCCCACCCCGACATGAAGAGATACTTCCGGTTCGTGGAAGACCAGACGGCCGAGTTGGTCCGGAACTACGGCCCTCTCGGGGTCATGTGGTTCGACGGGGACTGGGAGAAGCCCTGGCACCCGGACCTGGGGGAAAAACTCTACCTCTTCCTGAAAGGCCTCCAGCCGGACCTGCTTATCAACAACCGACTGGGGAAGGTAAGGGGACGCCGGATCCTGGGGGATTTCGCCACCCCGGAACAAAGGATCGGCGCCTTCGACAGGAAGCATCCCTGGGAGACCTGCATGACCCTCTGCAGGCAATGGGCCTGGAAGCCGGGGGACCGGTTGAAGTCCCTGAAAGAGTGCCTCTCCATCCTGGTCCGGACCGCCGGGGGCGACGGGAACCTGCTCCTCAACGTGGGCCCCATGCCCGACGGCCGGATCGAACCCCGCCAGGTGAAGCGCCTGGAGGAGATCGGGGCCTGGATGGACCGCTTTGGAGACGGCATCTACAGCACCCGGGGCGGACCCTTCGAACCAGGGCCCTGGGGGGCTTCCACCTGCAAGGAAAACAAGATCTACCTCTTCGTCCTGGACTGGCCCGCCCGAGGCCCCCTGGTCCTCCCTCCCATCCAGGCCAAGGTGGTCTCGGCCCGGGCCCTTTCGGGAGGGAAACTCCGCCTCTCCCAGGACCCCAAGGGGATCACCCTGAATCTACCGGCCAAAGACCGCTCCTCCCTCGTGACGGTCCTCCAGCTCCAGGTGGAAGGGATGGCCCGCGACATTCCTCCGGTCAAGGTGCCCTGGAAAAGCGGTTCCCTGGCTTTTCACCGCCCCGCCCGGGCCTCCAATGTCTTCAAGGGCATGAAGGCCAAGTTCGGGCCGGCCCGGGCCCTGGACGACGACCCGGAGACGCGCTGGGCCACCGACGCCGGGGTCCACAGCGCCTGGCTCGAGGTGGACCTGGGAGTCCCCAGGGAAATCGGCCGGGTCCGCCTCTCCGAGTGCGTCCGATACGGAAGGCGGATTCGAGGCTTCGCCGTGGAGGCCCGCCTCTCCAAGGAAGGCGAGTGGAAGACCATCTTCAAGGCCGGGCGGGCGGGGAAGGATTTTTCCCGGACCTTCCCGCCCCTGAAGGCCCGCTACGTCAGGCTCCACATCCTGGACGCCTCCGGCGGTCCCACCGTCTGGGAGTTCCAGGTCTTTCCTCCCCGTTAGAGGCCCCCTTGCGGGCGCCCGCGAAGGTGGAATGATGGAGGTCCAGAAAGGAGGACAGGACCATGGTCCCCAGGATTTCCATCCTTTCGTTCCTTCTGCTTCTCCCTGCCGCCTGCGACCACGGCCACTGCCATTGGTGGGCCCAAAGCGGTGATGGGGACACCCAGGTTGGAATCTACTGTTCCGACAAGAATCCTTCGGGACGATGCCGCTGGTGGGCCGGCTCCGGGCAAGGAAGAAGGGGTGGGTCCTACCTGAAAAACCAAGGCTGGGGACCACCGGAAGGGCGCCCTTCCTGTGCCACAACGAAACGCCGGCGCGGCCGCCCCTCTCCTTCGAGAAAGCCCGGCCCCTTGCCAAAAGGAAAGAGAAGGCCTAGCCTGCCTTTCGCCCCTTTCCATCCTATTTCCAAAGGAGGAATATCCATGCGCATTTCTTCCCTTCCCTCTCTTCCACGCTTGAAAGGGGCGGCCCGGACCGCGGCGGCCCTCCTGCTCGGGGCGGCGGCCCTCACCGCCCAGGACGCCCTCATCAAGCAGGCCGGAATCAACGGCACCACCAAGCAGGCCGAGACGGTCCGGTCCAGCCTCAACATGCAGAAAGGCCTGGCCGTCACGGCCGACGGCCGGTGGTGGGCGCCGGTCTACTGGAACGACGGCTCCTACACCACGGGAGCGCCCTTCTCCGTCTTCGACAAGGCCCGCCACCTGCTCTTGATGGTCTCCAACGACGGGGGCGCCTCCTGGAGCAAGGCGGCGGAGGTCCGCACCACGGGCGCGGTGTACGGTTCCATCTTCCCCGACCGGGACGGCCACACCCTTCACCTGACCTGGTATGCCACGAACGGGAAGGGAGCGATCGTCTCGGGCAAACCCCGGGGCTACGGCAGCATCTTCTACTCCACCTACGACACCCGAACCGGCAAGTGGGCCGGGACCAAGGACGAGGAGGTCGTTCCCGGCTGGGACGCCAATCATAGCTGGGGAACGCCGGACATCGCCGTGGCGGACAACGGGGTGGTGGGCATAACTTTCCAGTGCGGGCGCGGCGTCCCCAAGGGCTGGATCGGCTCCACCCGGAGCTGGGCGGGCGGGCTCATCTGGAAGAAGAACGGCAAGTGGAGCGCCCCACACCAGGTCAACGTGGACTACACGGGCGTGAAACTGAACATCATGGCCTTGGGCAATACCTTCCACATGGTCTATCGGACGGCCACGGGCGGCTACGGAATCTGCTACCGCCAATTCGACACGGTGACGGGAAAATTCAGTCCTGTATACCCCATCGTGCCCAATCCCAACAACCCTTCCAAGAACATTTATAACCTCCACGCCAACAACGTCCCCGTCCTGGGCATTCTCCCCGGCGGGGACGTCTACATCCTCTACGGAACGGGCACGAGCAACTCCGGCGGCGGCAAGCTCTGGTATGTCATCTCCAAGGGCGCCACGGGCAAGTTCACCAAGCCCATGCAGATCGACGACGACCCCAAGATGGGGTGGGGAAACAACACTTACTATTCCTACACCCTCGTCCGCAACGGAAACGCCTTCTCCGCCGTCTACAGCAAGGTCGCGGAGCAGAGGAAGAACCTCTACATGCGGACCCTCACCCCCGCGGGCCCCGTGCCTCCCTACGGCAAGCCGGCCATTCCCCTGCGGAAGGGCACGGGCGTGGACCAGTTCCGACTCCTCTCCGGTTTCCGCCTTCCCGGGTATCATGCCGGGATGCGGCTCACCTATTCCGATCTCCACCCCATCGGCCCGCTTACGGGAGGCCGGGCCATGTTCCTGGGCACCCCCACGGGCGTGGCCTTCCCCAAGGGCCCGGGCTGCTCGGGCTCCCTCTCCAAGGCCCCGGCCCTGGACGCCGGAGGGATCCCGGCCCTCAACTCCACCCTGACCCTGAATTTCTCCGGCCACCCGGCCTCCACGGCGGGCATCCTCCTCCTGGGGCTCAATGACGCGACCTTCGCGGGGATCCCCCTCCCCTTCGATCTCGGCTTCCTTGGGATGACCGGTTGCTCCCTCTACCAGGACATCCGGACCAGCCTCAACTACACCACCAATTCCCAGGGAACGGGGAGCCTCCAGCTTCCCATCCCCAACGTGCCCTCCATGGCGGGCGTCCCCTTCTTCTGGCAGGGCATCGTGATCGCCCCCGGGGCCAACACGCCCGGGCTCCTGCTCACCAACGGAATCGGGACGATCTTCATGTAGAACGTCCCTCGCGAACCTCTCCTTCCTCGCCGAGGCCCGGGGCGCCGCCCCCGGGCCTCGTTTTTTTCCCCGGCCCTGGAGCCGGGCCCTTTCCTCTCCTATCCTCCTTCCCGCCTCCCTCGACTCCCGGACTCGAGAGGCAGACGCGACAAAAGTCTTGTCAAGATCGGGACTCGGTGGCTGCTTCGGAACTGGCCCCCCGACGTCACGAGTCCGGAT
>CAYQBW010000097.1:0-8053 GCA_964415725.1 uncultured Planctomycetia bacterium | reverse complement strand
CCTCGGCGGCGACCTTGGCCTTGGCCTGGGCCTCGGCTTCCTTCTTCCGCCTTTCCAGCTCCTTCTTTCCCGCCTCCAGGATCTTGGCCACCGACCGGGCCGTGGCCCCGTCGCCGCCGGCGCCGAAGGCCGCGGCGGCGCACTCGATCCGGACCATCTCCTCCCGGGTCTTTCCCGCGGGCCGCACCACGGACACCTCTCCTGTCATGCCCCGGCCCCTTCCCATGACGCCCACCGTGGTGAACCCTGCCTTCAGGTAGGGTTTCCAGAGGGAGGGGTCCGGGTCCAGGACCTTGGCGGGTTTCAGGTTTGGATTTCCGGACCCCCTCAGCCCCGTTCGGGCGGCGATGTGGACGAAGCCCGGGTAGATCCAGAGCCCCCGGCAGTCCAGGACCTTGGCGTCCCAGGGGATATGGACCTTCTTGCCGATCTCCACGATGATCCCGTCCCGGGCCACCAGGGTGGCCCCGACCAGGACCTTGCCCGGGGAGACCACCAGGTTTCCTCCCTTCAGGACCAGGCAGGAACCCTCCTGGGCCGGGGCGCCCTGGGGGATCCCCAGGACCAGGAGGAGGAGAAACCAGATCGCTTTGTTCACCATGGATCCTCCGTCAAAAGAGGCGCCCGTCCCGGTCGGGATCGTAGGCGATATGGCCGTTTACGATGGTCATGAGCACGTGGGACTCCGGGTCCAGGGGATCGCCCGTCCAGAAGACCAGGTCCGCGTCCTTGCCCTTCTCGATGGATCCCATCCTCTTCTCCACGCCCAGAAGCCGGGCGTTGTTGATGGTGATCCCCCGGATGGCCACCTCCGGGGGAAGGCCCAGCCGGGAGGCCATGGCCGCCTGCAGGGGAAGCTCCTCCAGGGGAACGATGGGCGCGTCCGTGTTGGAGCTGAGCATGTCGTCCCCCAGGACCTTCCACCACTCCCGGTCGAAGCCGACCATCTCCCACGTCTTCCGGTCGAAGTAGTATTTCCTGGGGCCGCAATTGATGAAGACGCCCCGCTTCTTCACCTCCTTCGCCAGCTTGTAGGCGTCGAAGGTGGAGTGGGTGGGATAATACCAGAGCCCGAATTCGTCGCCGCAGATCCGGAGGGTGGAGAGGACGGGCTGGTAGATCTGGGTGTGGACGCAGACGGGAAACTTGTGGTGGAACAGGTCCCGGAAGGGTTCCAGGGAGGGGTCGAAGGCGGGTTTCTTCCTGGTCTTTCCGCTTTCGTAGTCGTCCCAGGCCTTGGTGTAGTTCCGCCCCTCGGTGTAGATATGCCGGAGAAGGGCGTTCATGCCCATCCTGCCCGACCCGAGGTCTCCGAAGGGGCGCTCCGGGTTTCCCGCCTGGGCGGTCTTGAGGACGCCGGGAAAGCGCACCAGGGCCTCCCGGGCGGTGCGCCCCCAGGTCTTCATGAGGACCCCCCAGCCGGAGAGGTTGGTGCCCGAGCCTGGGATGAAGATGATGGTCGTCACCCCTCCCGCACGGGCCCTCTTGATCTCCGGGTGGTCCGTGGTGATGAAGTCCAGCACCCTGAGGCCCGGGTTGATCTGCTGGATCATGTCGTTCAGGTCGTACATCCGCGCCGAAGTCCGGGACCCCATGTGCTCGTGGGCCTCGATGAAGCCCGGGAACAGGAGCGCCCGGGGCATCTCGATCACCTTGAACCCGGGGGGGATCTTCACCTTGTCCCTTGGGCCCACGGCCAGGATCTTGCTGTCCCGGATGAGGACCACGCCGTCCGGGATGGGGGCGGAGGTGACGGGGATCACCTTTCCCGCGAGAAGGGCCATGGGCGGCGAGTCGATTTTCTTCGGGCCGTAGATCACCCCCTCCCGGGCTTGGGCGCCCGCGGAAAGGAGAAGGGCCAGGGCGGCGGCCTGGAAAAAGGTCCTATTCATGGTTCTGGAACACCACCTTTCCGGAGACGAGGATGGCGGAAATTCTCGAGTTCATGTCGAAGGGATCGCCCGTCCAGATCACCAGGTCCGCGTCCCGGCCGGGCAGGAGGCTCCCGATCCTCTTCCCCGCGCCCAGGTAGCGGGCGGGCCAGGAGGTGAGGGCCTCGAGGGCGTCCTCCTTCTCCATTCCCTTGGAGACCGCATAGGCGGCGTAGAAGGGGATCCACCGGGTCCCCTGGGCGGAGCCGCTCCCGAAGAGGACGGGGACGCCCGCCCGGGCGTAGGCCGCGGGGCCTTTGCCGCCGGGCTCGACGAGCACGGCCGCGCCGGCCTCCTTCAAGGCCTCCAGGTTCTTCCTGGCGGCGGGTCCGCCGGCCACGATCACCCGGATCCTAGGTTTCCGCTTGGCAAGATAGGGAAGGGCCTCGGCCAGGGCGGCGGGCCCGGCGGGATGGAGGATGAGGCTGGTCTCTCCCCTGAGGACGCCCACCCAGGGCTCCAGGGAGGCCCCCGCCTCGGGCCTGGCCGGCGCCCCCGTGGGGGCGGCCTTGGGCTTTTCCGGGGCGGGGCCGGGCGCTTTCTCCCCGCCCTTGGGCTTCTCGACGCGTTCTGCCGTAAAGGTCCCTTTGAAGGGGCCCAGGGACCAGTTGCCCTCCATCCGGTCCTTGCCGAGGCTGGCCTCCATCCGGATGGGGATCCGCTTTCCGCTCATGCGAAGCACTCCTCCCGAGTAGGTCCCCTGGATCTCTACGGCCGGGGGCCCGCCCCTGCGGTGGAAGGGAAGGGTCACGGAGCCCGTGACCTTCTCCCCCGAGAGGGTGAGCTTCGCCGTGAAGGGAGCCTTTCCGACCCGGGGGATGCCTTCCAGTTCTCCCTTCCAGGTCCCGCTCACCGGGTCGGCCGCGGCCAGGGCGGCGAGACCGGGCGGGGGCAAGGGCGGCAGGGGCGCCGTGAAATCCCCGAGTTCCGGGTCCACCTCCACCTCGCTCAGGTCCACGTCGTCGTCGATCTCCTCCAGGACCAGCTCCGGCCCGCCGGGGGGGATCTCCTCCCAGACCGGGGCGGCGGGCTTCTTCTCCCTGTGGGCCTTGAAGGTCCCTTTCATCCTCCCTCCCAGGAGGCTCCAGGTTCCCTCCATGTCCTCGCCCGTCACGGTGGCCCTCAGTTCGAAAAGGGTCTGGCCCGAGCGGGTCCGGGTCTTGAGGTCCAGGGTTCCGTCCTTGTATCGACCCCGGAGGGGGATGACCGGCGGGGCGCCCTTCTTGAAGCGGAAGGGGCCCTGGAAGAGGCCCGTCACCCTTTCCCCCCTGAGGCGGAGCCTGAGAATACAGGGGGCCGTCTTTCCCCGGGGGAGCCCGGAGACGGAGCCCTTCCAGGTTCCGCTCACCGGGTCGGCGGCGCCCGGCGGGGCCGGTGCGGGCCTGGTTTTCCCGGAAGAGGATTTAGAGGCGGGCTTGGAGGCGGGAGAGGGGGCGCCGCCCTTGGGAGGGGCTTTCTTTTCCGCCTTGGGCGGAGCCCGGAAGGGCCTGGCCGGCCTGGAGGCCGGTCCGAAGCGTTTCTTCCGCCACGCCGCGTAAGCCTTTTTCCAGGCTTCGAGCTTCTTCAGGTAGGCCTCGGCCCTGGCCAGGTTGCCCTGGAGGGACCGGAGGGAGGAGAGGGGGAAGTGAAGGGCCGCAATCGATGCGAGGGGTTTTTTCTCCACCGCCGTCTTGTAGAGGGAGCCCCTCCCGGCGCCTCCCGCCCCGGCCACGAGGACGGCCGTCACCCCCGAGCGGAGGGCCTGGAGGAAACCGGGACCTCCCGGGCGGACCAGGAGTCCCAGGTCCGCGTCGGGCCCGAGTCTCGGGAAGGACAGGCTCTGGATCCGGCGGGTCACCACCACGGCGCCCAGGCGCCGGCGCACGAGCCTGCTCGAGGAGGAGGCCCGAAGCCCGAGCCTGGAGTCGGCGTCCAGGAACCCGGGAGTCACTTCGGCGCCGGGCCTGTCGATGAGCCTGGTCCCGGGGGGCAGGGCCACCACCTTGGCGGCGGCCACGATCTTGCCCTTCTCGATGAGGATCGTTCCGGGCTCCAGGACCCGGCCGTCCCCCAGGTGGACCCGGCCCGCCTGGATTGCGAGCAGGGGCTTGGTCTTGGGGGGCGCGATCTCCACGGGTTTCCCCGCCCGGAAGACTCCCAGGATGGAGGTTCCCGCGTCGAAGGGGTCCCCCGAGAGGAGGAGGAAGTCGGCGTCTTTGCCCCGCTCCAGGGAACCCACCCGGGAGGAGACCCCCAGGGCCCGGGCGGGCTCCAGGGTGAGGGCCCTGAGGGCGGCCCCGGCGGGAAGGCCCGCCCGGACGGCGGCGCCGGCGGCGAGAAAGAGGGAGCCCAGGTCCTGGTCCGACGCGGGGGCCAGGATCACGGGAATGCCCGCGGCGTGGAGCCTGGCGGCGTAGGAGGGGTCGGGCCTCTCGATAGGCCTGGTCCGGTCCGGGTCCCCCGGGTCGGGCCCCCAGAGCTTGAAGGGTAGGCGCACCACCACGGCCAGGGGTTTCCACCCGGCGAATTCGGAGACGGGCCCGCCCCCTGGGCGGAGGTCCTCGATCACGGCCTGGAGCTTGAATTCCTTGGCCAGGGAGAGGGCGGCCCGGACGGCGGCGCTACTGTCGCACACGAACCGGACGGGGAGCTTGCGCCGCGCCGCCCGCCTCAAGGGCTCGAGGGAGTATTCCCTCCGGCCTTCCCGGAAGGTCCTGGGGCCCTTGGGATCGGCGGCCAGGGCGAAGAGCCTGCGGGCCAGGAGGACCTGGCCCCCCAGGGAAGAGGGCATCATCCGCTGGGCCGGTTTGAGGAGGTGGGTCTCGTCGGGGAAGACCACCGGGTCGAAGACCATGCTCCGCATCTTCCCCCTCTCCCCCAGGACCAGGAAGAGATCGGCCGGGCTCTTCAGGAGGGAGTAGGTCCCCGGCGCGGACCCGGGCCGCAGGAGCACCCCCTGCCCGGGAAGGAACCGGTCCCGCCCGGGCGCCAGGTGGAAAGTCGTAATTCCTCCCCGGAGGATTCTCTTCCTCGTTCCCCGGTCCAGGGCGGCCCAGGCGGCCAGGTAGCCGGGCGTTACGGGGCGCTGTTCCCCCGCCGTTCCGGCCAGGTCCGTGGCCGAAGCCACCAGGCCGGGCACCAGGACGGGGCCCTCCGCCAGGACTTTGCATCCCTGGGGAAGAGGGCCCTGGTCCATTTCGAGGGAGCGGATCTTTCCCCGGGAGACCAGGAGGCGGACCTTTTCCTTCCTGAGGCCCGATCCGTCCCCCTTGTCGTACCGGGAGGCGCGGACCACCAGGAGGTCCCCTGCGCCGCCTCCCTGGGCCGGCGCCTGGGGAAGCAGGAAGGCCCCGAGCGCGAGGGCCGCGAGAAGGTATCGCATCACTTCTCACCCCCCTTTCCGGCTTTCTTCTTCTTCTCCCCGGGAGGAAAGATCTTTCCAAGAAGGGGATCGGCGGCCCTGTCGTAGACCACCCTTCCCTCGAGGATCAGCTTCTCCGTCCAGGAGAGGGCGTCCAGGGGATCCCCCGAGAGGAGGAGGAGGTTCCCGTCCTTGCCCTTCTCCAGGGCGCCCAGGCGTTTCTCCAGGCCGAGCATCCGGGCGGGGACGGTGGTGAGGGCCGCCAGGGCGGCCTCTTGGGAGACGCCGTTTCGCACCGCCACGGCGGCCTGCCACAGGGGGAACCTGACGGAGAGGTCCGATCCGTATACGGTGGTGATGGCGAAGGGGACTCCCGCGTGGAAGAGTTCCGCCGCCGGGCAGCGGTGTCTCTTTTCTCCCGTGTCCGGGTCGGTCTCGTCGAATTCCATCCTGGGATCCAGGACGGCCGCCAGGCCGGCCGCCTTCAAGAGGGGGGCGGCGTTCCGGCAGGCATTGGAGAGGATGGGCACGAGCTTGAAGCCGTAGCGCCTGGAGAGGCGGATCGCGAAGGCCAGGTCGTCCGTGGTGGCGCAGTAGAAGAAGGCCTTGCCCTTGCCCTTCACCAGGGCCGCCAGGTTCCTCTTTTCCGCCGGGAGGAGGGAGTCCTTTTCTTCGGGAGGCTTCTCTCCTTTGGCCAGGGCCTCCTCCCGCTTCTCCCTGGCCTCCCTGGCCTTCAGGGCCAGCTCCCGGGCCATGTCGGCGAAGGCCTTCTCCAGGGTATAGACGGCCCGGATCCGGCCCATGCCCGACTTGCTGAGGGAGATCATCTGGAACCTGGGATCGGCCACGGTCATGGACCGGATGGAGGGGCCGAAGGGGCGCACCACCAGGCCCACGCCTCCCAGGACGCAGTTGTTTCCGGGAAGGACGTGGACCGTTCCGTATCCCACGCGGCGGCAATCCTCGAAGAAGGGGTTCACCGGGTCGATCCCGTCGGCGCACTCCGCGAAGGGGGTGACGGCCATGTTTTCGTTGGGCCGGTCCATCCCCTGGGAGGTGGCGGCCAGCACCAGGGCCGGCATGGCCACTCCTTTTTTCAGGACGATCTCCTTGACCGTCATGGGGACCTTGATCTTCGAAGCCGGCCCCACCGCCTCGATCCGGCCGTCCCGGACCAGGACCAGGCCGTTCTCGATCGTCCGGCCCGCCAGGGTGAGGACCTTGGGGGCCCGGACGGCGATGTCCTGGGCGGGAAGGAGGGGCGCCAAGGCGGCGGCCTGGGCCAGGACGAGGGAGAGGATGCGAACCGTTCCCATGGAAAGACCTCCGGATACGCTCATTTCGATCCCTCCTTTCGGGAGGGGGGTTTTCCAAAGACGAGGCGTCCCTTGCAGAGGACGCAGACCACCCGGCCCGCCGGCCCGAAGGGGTCCCCCTTCCAGAGGACCAGGTCGGCGTCCTTCCCCTTCTCCAGGTCCCCGATCTCTTTTTCCATCCCCAGGATCCGGGCCGGGATGGAGGTGACGGCCCGGAAGGCGGCGTCCCGGTCCAGGCCCAGGCGCCGGGCGATCCGGGCCTCCTCGATCAGGGTCCGGCCCGCGGGCGCCCGGCCGGTCTGGATGGCCGCGGGGATTCCGGCCCGGAAGATCCGGGCGAGGAAGTTCCACTCCTGTTCCACCATGTCGGCCCGGGAGAGGCGGGAGGGCGGGGCCGCCGCCACGGGGACTTTCGCCTTGGCCATCAAGGGGGCGACCCTCCAGGCCTCCTGGGCCTCGTCCAGGGCGGCGATCCTGAGATCGAACTCGGCGGCCAGGTCCAGGGCGGTCCGGATGTCGAACTCGGGCCGGGCCAGGATCCTCAGGGGGAGCTTGCCGGCCAGGGCCTCCCTGAGGATCCGGATCCCCGGATCTTCGGCCTTCGGGCCGGCGGCCCGGGCGTCGTAGAAGGCCTTGCGGAAGAGCCAGACCGTGCCCATCCGGGTGGTGGGGCGGCGGAAGTAATGGGAGGCGGGATTGCGGGTGTTCCCGGCCACGGGGTCGCGGCCCATGGCGGCCACCAGGGCCGCCGCGGGGGAGACGACCCGGGGAGCGCCTTGCTTTCCGGTGAAGCGCACGATGGCGGCGAGCCCGGAGATCACGTCCCGGGAGCCGGGAAGGACGCAGATGGTCCCCACCCCGGAGGCGAGGGCCCTCTTGAAGCCCGGGTCGGTGAGGTCCAGGGCGTCGGCGGCCCGGAGGGCGGGCTCCACCTCCCGGTCTTCTTCGTTCATGTTCGGCCGGGAAAGACCCAGGGAGGAGCCGCAGTCCACCAGGGCGGGCGTGACCCAGAGATCCCGGGCGTCCAGGACTTCCACGCCCGGCGGCAAGGGAAGGCCCTTTCCCCTGGCCCGGATTTTTCCCTTGGAGACGAGGAGGACCGTGTTTTTGGCGACTTTTCCGTTTCCGTCCAGGAGGGTCCCGGCCCGGACGGCCAGGTCCTGGGCGGGGAGGGCGCCCCACGCCAGGAGCGCCGCGGCGGCGAAGAGGGGAAGCCTGGTCATTTGCGGTTCTCCTTTGCGGGTTGCGGTCTTCGGCTCCAGGCCCGTTTGCCCTCCACGTAGACCGAGAGGATCCGGCTCCGGGGATCGGCGGGAGGGCCGTCCAGGACCAGGAAGTCCGGGGCGTTCAGGTGGCGCACCGAAAAGCCGGGCACGTGAGCGTTGTATCCGAGCTCCTTCCGGGAACGGTCGTAATTAAGGATCCCGTTGTGTTCCCACTCGATGTCGCAGAATTCGGTGTAGACG
>CAYQBW010000096.1:0-8066 GCA_964415725.1 uncultured Planctomycetia bacterium | reverse complement strand
CTTCGGGGGGCAAGGGAAAACGCTGGGCGTTGGGGGAGCGGTAGATCTTGTCCCCCACCAGGGAATGGCCCAGGCTCGCCATGTGAACCCGGATCTGGTGGGTTCTGCCCGTTTTGGGCATGCAGGCCACCAGGGCCCAGCGCCCGTAATCTTCCAGGACCTCGTAGAAGGTGGTGGACTCCCGCCCCCCCTGGGAGACCACCTTCATCCTCTCCGGGTGGAGCGGATCCCGGGCGATGGGCTTCTCGATGTAGTCCGTCAAGAACTCGGGAACCCCGTAGACCAGGGCCAGGTAGAGCTTTTCCGTCTTCCTGGCCTTGAACTGGGCCTTCAGCTCCCGCATGGCCTCCTCGGTCCGGGCCAGGACCATGACCCCGCTGGTCTCCTTGTCCAGCCTGTGGACCACCCCCGGCCGCTCCGGCTCCCCCGGCGGGCAGGGCAAAGGCCCGTATTTCCACTGGGCCCACTGGGAGAGAGTTCCCCAGCCATGGGCCGAATTGGGGTGGACCGCCACCCCCACCGGCTTGGCCACCACAACGATCCAAGGGTCTTCATAGAGGACGGGAACCTCCATCTCTTCCAGGGAGGTCCTGGCCTTGCCTTTCTCCTCCTCCAGGTCCAGGACCACCCGGTCCCCTTCTTCCACGACATGGCTGGGTTTTACGCGCCTTCCCCCGACCCTCACCTTCCCGCGCTTGATCAAGGTCTTGAGGAAAGTCCGGGAAAAGCGGGGAAAGACCTGGTGGAGAGCCTTGTCCAGCCGCTGGCCGGCCAGGTCCCCCTTTAGGACCGTTTCCCACCTCCCTTTTTCTTCTCGTTCTTCTTCCATGGGCGCGCGCCGGGGGAGGAAAAGAAAGGAACTCGGCCTGGAAAATCTTCGGCCCCAACGTACCCTCTCCCCTGCGACCCTTCCAGGTTTCCCCTTGTTGGAAAGGGGCCAGCCATGAGACCCGTCCCTCCCCCAGACCGCCCCGACTCTCTTTCCTCTTCCAGCCCCAGGCCTGGAAGAATCCTGGCCGTGGACGACGATCCCCTGGTCCGCCAAAGCCTGGAGGGGATGCTCTCGGACCTGGGAATGGAAGTCTCCCTGGCCGGATCCTTCCAGGAAGCCAAGGAGGCCCTGGAAAAGGAGGAGACCGACGTCCTTGTGACGGACATCATGCTGGGCGACGGGAACGGCCTGGACCTCCTCCATTGGAGTTCCGAAAGGTTTCCCACCCTCCCGGTGATCCTCGTCACGGGCCGGCCCGACACCATGCACATCCCCCAGGCCGTGCGTTACCGGGCCTGCGACTACGTGGAGAAACCCGTGTCCCCCGGCTCGCTCCGGGCCGCCATCCAGCGGGCCCTGGACCGGAAGCGCCTCCTGGAGGACCTGATCCGCCTCCAGGAAATGAACGACATCCTCTGCCAGGTCATGGCGCGGGCCGTAGAGGCCAAGGACCAGTTCACGGCCGGCCATTCCCAGCGGGTGGCCCAGTTCGCCAGGACCCTGGCCCTCAAAGCAGGCCTTCCCGAGGAGACGGCGGAGAAACTCAAGATGGCGGGCCAGCTCCACGACATCGGCAAGATCGGGATCGACGACCGGATCCTGACGGCCCCCAGGGCCCTGACTCCCGAGGAACGGGAGCAGATCAAGGCCCACCCGGCCACGGCCGTGGAGATCCTCAAGCCTCTTCCCCGGATGGACCAGGTCCGCCAGTGGATCTTCGAGCACCACGAGCGCTACGACGGGCAGGGATACCCCAGGGGCCTCCGGGGCGAGGAGATTTCCCTGCCCGGACGGGTGCTGGTCGTAGCCGAGGTGTTCGACGCGTTGCACACCCGCCGTTCCTACAAGCAAGCCTGGCCTTTAGACCGGATTCTGGACTATTACCGGCAGGAAAGGGGCAAACATTTCGATCCCGAACTGTGCGACTTCCTGGTGGACGGGATGTCTCGGGAAGGAGCAGCCTTCCTGGGGGGGGAGGAACAGCCAAGCCTCTTTCCCTGACAGCCTCCGCGCCGGCGCCCCGGACCGGGCGGCGGATCCCCGGTGGTTTCCCGGAGCCAGGGACTTTTCCTGGACTCCCGGGAGTTGTAACTTTTACTTTTTCCAGGCTTAGTGTGCCTGGCGGCTCCCTTTTTATCGATCCCGCGCCCCCTTCGGGAGTGACGGAACCCCAGCGCGAAAATGATCCCCAAACCCCTCAGGAAAAATGAGGTCGGCATGAAAGGTATGATTCGGCCCCCAGCGGCTGCTTTCATCGCGGCCACTCTCCTCTTCTCCATCCCCCTCCCTCCGCCGTGTCCGGCGGCGGGGCTCCCGGCACGGTCCCAGAAGAAGCAGAAGAAGGCCGCGGCCAAAAAGCAGAGCCACCGGCGCAAAAAGAAGGGCGCAAACATCCTGGAGGGCCTCCCCAAGGGTCTCCAGCTCATCCCGGCCGGCAAGGTCCACGTTGGGATGAGCGCCGAACGAGCCGTCCCCTTTCTCAAGAACCCCCGCCTCGCCGGGCTGAGACAACAGATCCTCGGCTTCCTTGGGGACGACGCGGTCCAGTTACCGCCCTTCCTCATGGGGAAATACGAAGTCACCAACCAGGAATACATGGAATTCGTAAAGGCCACGGGCCACCGCTTCCCCTACAGCTGGTGGATCAAGAAAGACCGGTTCAAGCACGAAAAAATCTTCCACCAGAAAAATCCCACCATGGAATTCCGTCCCATCGACTACTGGGCCACCTGGTGGGAGGCGAGGAAGCTCAAGTGGGAGATCCCCAGGGACCGGCGGACCCGCAAGCCCATGCTGGACTACCCCGTGGAGTTCGTCTCCTACCTGGACGCCCTGGCGTATTGCCGCTGGGCCGGAATGCGGCTTCCCACCGAAGCCGAGTGGACGAGAGCGGCCCGGGGGGACAAGGAATACGCCTATCCCTGGGGAAACAAGTGGGACCCCAAGAAGGCCCGTTTCGCCAGGAGCACGCCCGTTCCGGTCTACGTTTCCCTGGGCGGAGAATCCCCTTTCGGAATCAACCACATGGCGGGCAACGTCTTCGAGTGGGTCTCCTCCAAGTATAAACCTCTCCCCGGTTTCGCGCGGGTCTACCAGAAACTCCGCAGGAAGAACCTGACCTTCAACCTGATCCCCGGCTGGGACGCCGCCAAGGTCATCGCCAAGGGCGGATCCTACCAGACGGCCAAGTTCCCGGAACTGGTCTGCATGATCGACACCCGGGGCCCGGCCATGATGAACAACGCCATGCAAAGCGTGGGCTTCCGGGTCTGCAAGTCCCTGTGGCCGGGCCTGGACGTGTTTAGGGTCGCCTGCCAGCTCAAGCTCAAGCAGGCCCTCCTCCAGGGAGCCACGCTGGACCTGGGCTCGGAGGAGACGACCAACTACCTGGGCATGGAGGCCTACGACCTGGCCGCCAAGAAGGCCGTCGCCGGGTATCACTCCGTCGGATTCGCTCCCATCGCGCTGAACCCCAACTACGCCTCCGACAGGGAGATCAAGAAGAAGTCCAGGGACGACCCGGTGCCCCTGGGGCTCCTCTACACCACGGAGAAGCTCGCCCAGCCCAAGCTGAAGCCCGGGTTCTTCATGGTCTACTTCCGCGACATGGGCCCCTCCCCCAAGGTGGAGGCCCAGCTCCTGGAGTGGCAGAAGAACGCCAAGGAAAAGAAGGGCAAACTGGGAGAGAAACCCGATCCCAACTTCGTCAAGCTGGGCAAGCTCAAGATCCCCATCCAGGACAGGCTCTTCATCTTCCGTGATGCCGAAACCGGGGAGTGGACCGGGGAGCCCATCAAGGCGAGCAACATCGCCAGCACTTCCCCCCGCTTCCGGGCGGAGATGCGGATCTACAAGGACAAGGAGATTCTCCAGTTCCACAGCCCCATGCACCTGCGCAACGGGCGGAGCGCCGTGGCGTTCACCTTCAGCCTGAAGCTCGTCAAGGGCACCCTGTCCCAGCGCAAATGGCGCCTTCCCTTCGAGAAGAGACCCGGCCTCTACGGCTACAAGAAAGGCTGGCTCACCCAGGTGGTGAAGGCCCTGGAACGTGAAAAGAAGGCCGGGGACCGGGTGGCCAAGGAGAAAGAGCCGCAAAAGGCGGGTGAAAAAGCCTTGGCCGGCATATCCGCGAGCAAGCGCTGACCTGCCTGCGCCCTCCTCTCCTCACGCTCCCCCGTAAACAGCGGCCAGGGCCGCGGCGGGAGGGGAGGGAGGCGCCTCCAGGAAGGGAAGGGTCGCCGAGGAGTCCAGGCTGAGGTCGGCCGGCCGGGAAGCGTGTGCGGGGCGGTCCGCCCGCAGGCCTTTTCTCAAGAGCCCCGGGTCCAGGCCCGCCGCCCGGACCACGAGGAGGCCCAAGGCGAACCTGGAGATCCTCTCGGGCCCGCCCAGGTGCCAGGTCCGGCCGGGAGGAGCCTGGAGGAGATCCAGGAGACACCGGGCCGCCTGGCCCACGTCCAGGGGAGTCCGGAATTCATCGGTGAAAAGAAGGGGCTTCTCCCCCCGGGCCAGAAGGGCCAGGAGACCTTCCGAGGCCCCCAGGTTGCCCCGGCCCGGGGAACGCCCGAAAAGCAGGGAGACCCGCGCCACGCGCCAGTCCCCGCCGGCCCGGCGGACCGCCTCTTCTCCTTCCGCCTTGGTGCGGCCGTAGACCGAGACGGGTGATGGAGGATCTTCAGGGCCGTAGGGGGCGGAGTTTCCGTCGAACACGTGGTCCGTGGAGACAAAGAGAAAAGGGATGCCCTCCCCGGCCGCCGCCCGGGCCAGCTCCCCCGTCCCGTCCCGGTTGACCCGGGCCGCCAGTTCCGGGTCCTTTTCGCAATCCGGAATCCTGCTCAGGGCGGCCCCGTGGATCACGGCGTCGGGCCGGACCTCCGCCAGAAGTCTCTCCCCTTCCCCCCGGCGGGCCAGGTCGGCCTGGATCCCTCCGCTCTCCTCCCAGGGCATGCGGGAAGCCCCGACGACGAGCCACCCTCTCCGCCGGGCTTCCAGGACCAGCCGCGCCCCCAGGAACCCCGAGGCGCCCGTAACCAGCAATTTCGCTCGTTTCTTCACCGGAACCTCCACCCCTCAAGATCCCAGTCTCGACAGAGAATGCCAAGGGTTGGATTCGCCTTGCATCCCCCCTTCGCCCCCCCAAGAATCCGGGACCCATGAGCGACCTCCCGGCGGTGATCATCCACAACCCCATCGCGGGGTCGGGCAAGGCCTCCCGCCTGGCCCGGGAGCTGGAGTCCTCCCTGGAGGCGTTGAACATTCCGGTGCGCCGGGAGCCCACACGGAAGGCCGGGGACGGAACCCGGATCGCCTCGGAATGGGAGGGGAGGTGCCGGGCTCTTGTCGTGGTAGGAGGCGACGGAACCATCCGGGAGGTCATCCAGGGGCTCCGGCGCTTTCAGACGCCCCTTGCCACCCTTCCCGCGGGCACGAGCAACGTCCTGGCCATGGAACTGGGCCTGCCCCGGGACCCCAAAGGAGCGGCTCGCCTGGTCCGGGAAGGGGCCTTGACCCACCTGGACGTGATGGAGCTTCACCGCAAAGGCGCGGGCCCGCTGAGAAGCCTGCTATTCGCGGGAGCGGGTTTCGACGCGGAGGTGGTCCACCGCGTGGCCCGAAGGAGAAAGAAGGCCCTCGAGACGAAGGGAAAGGGGAACATCACCAAGCTCTCCTACCTGGTCCCGGCCTTCCAGGCCTGGCTCCGGATCCCCGAACCTTCCCTCCAGGTGGTCCTGGACGGCGTCCCCCTGGAAGGGGGGCCCTGGGGCTGGGTTCTCGTGACCAACATCGCATCCTTCGGGGGCCTCTTCCACCTGGGTCCGGGAATCCACCCCGGCGACGGGATCCTGGACGTGCTCGCCCTCCCCGCGGCCACGCCCCTCCAGGTCCTCCGCTACGGCCTGGCCGGGTTCTTCCGGGTCCTACCCAGGGTCAAGGGTTTGAAGCGGGCCAAGGCGAAAAGGCAAGTCCGCATCGAGGGGCGGGGCGGGATCCCGGTGCAGGTGGACGGGGACGAGGGCGGATTCACTCCATTGACGGTCAAACGCTTGAAGCCCAGGGTTCCGTTCCTGGTGCCTGCGGGAAAAGAGATCCGGAAGGAGGCTTCCCCATGAAGAGAACGGCCGTTCCTGTAAAAGTGGGTCCCGTGGAAATCGGCCCGGGCCGACCCCTCGCCCTGGTGGCCGGCCCTTGCGTGATCGAAAGCAGGGACCACGCTCTTTTCACGGCGGAGAGAATCCTGGAAACCGCCCGGAAGCTGGGTATTCCTTTCGTCTACAAGAGTTCCTACGACAAGGCGAACCGCACGTCCATCCGGTCCGAGCGGGGGCCGGGCATGGAGAAGGGCCTCGAGATCCTTCTTGCCGTAAGAGAAGCCCTTGGGATCCCCGTGACCACGGACTTCCACCTGCCCTCCCAGGCCAAGCCCGCGGCGGAGGTGGTCGATCTCCTCCAGGTCCCGGCCTTCCTCTGCAGGCAGACCGACATGATCACCGCCGCGGCCAAGACGGGAAAACCCGTCAACATCAAGAAGGGGCAATTCCTGGCGCCCTGGGACGCCCGGCCCGTCCTGGAAAAAGCCAGGGAAGCCGGCGCCGCGGGGGTGCTCCTCACCGAGAGGGGGACCTCTTTCGGGTACAACCGCCTCGTGGTGGACATGGCAGGGATCGCCGAGCTTCTGGCCATGGACGCCCCCGTGGTCTTCGACGGAACCCACTCGGTCCAGCTCCCGGGCGGGCTGGGTTCCTCCACGGGCGGAAGGCGCGAGATGGTTCCCCCCCTCTGCCGGGCCGCCGTGGCCGTCGGCGTGGACGCCCTCTTTCTCGAGACCCACCAGGATCCCGACCATGCCCCCTCGGACGGCCCCAACATGCTCCCCCTGGTCCGGCTCGAGCCCCTTCTCCGGGACTGCCTGGCCATCCGCGAAGCCCTCTCCTCGTAGAAAACCGCCGGCGGTTCCCGCGGGCTCACTCTTTTTCTGTTTGCCCGTATTCCTTGAGCCTGTAGAGGAGTTTCCTCCGGGAGATGCCCAGCTCCTTGGCCGCCTTGGTCCTGTTTCCGCCGCACCGCTCCAGGGCCTCCATGATGGCCTCCCTTTCGATCTCCGCCAGGGATTTCCCCTGGGTCCGGAGCTTCCCCGGGGGGCGTTTCCCTCCGCCCCGGAGAGCCGGGGGGAGGTGTTCGGGAAGGATCCACTCGCCGGCGGCCAGGATCGAGGCACGTTCCACGCTGTTCTTGAGTTCCCGCACGTTGCCCGGCCACGGGTAGGCGAGCAGGTATTTCTCCGCCGCCCGGGAAAGGCGCTTGCCCCGGCCGGCGGCTCCCGCCAGGAAACGGGCCGCCAGGGGAAGGATGTCCTCGGGCCTCTCCCTGAGAGGAGGAATCTCCACGACGAAGACGGCCAGGCGGTAATAGAGGTCCAACCGGAAGCGCCCCGCCGCGACCTCCTCCTCCAGGTCCTTGTTGGTGGCCGTCACGATCCGGGCGTCGATGGCGATCTCCTCGCTCCCCCCGATCCTGCGGATCCTCCCCGTATCCAGGGCCCGGAGGAGCTTTGGCTGGAGGGTGGAAGGCAGGTCCCCCACCTCGTCCAGGAAAAGCGTCCCGCCCCGGGCCTCCTCGAAATACCCTTTCCTGGTCCGGGAAGCTCCCGTGAAGGCCCCTTTCTCGTGGCCGAAGAACTCGGCCTCGAGCAAGGATTCCGGCACGGCCGCGAGGTTGATCCGGACCAGGGGACCGCCCGACCTGGGACTCCACCGGTGCAGAAGTTCCGCAAGGACTTCCTTTCCTGAACCCGACTCACCGCAAAACAGGACGGGCGCGTCGGAAGAGGCGGCGGCCGCCACCTCGGAAAGAACCTGCTTCATCAAGGGAGAATGAAAGACCATGCCTTCCGGAAGGGGAGGATGGTCCTCACGGGCACGCTCCCTTCCGCCCAGCCCTGTATACTTCAAAAGGATCTCGTCCAGGAGGGAGAGCTCCAGGGGCTTGGTCAGGAAATCCCTGGCCCCGAGTTTCATGGCCTCCACGGCCGCATCAACCTCGGCGAAGGCCGTGACCACCACCACGTGAAGGGCCGGGT
>CAYQBW010000095.1:0-8123 GCA_964415725.1 uncultured Planctomycetia bacterium | reverse complement strand
TCCCTCACCAGGCAGCGCCTCAACCGGGCCAGGGATTCGCCCGGGCCCGAGCCCGCGGGCCCAGCGGGCCCGCGGGAGAGGCCGATCTCCACCCCTCCCGCCCGGTTGGCCTCGATCCTGCATCCTTCCAGGGCGAAGAGAAGCTCCCCCTCGGGGTTGACCTCCAGTTCCCGGGCGAGCACCCCCTCGTTTCCGTTTCTGCGAATCAGGGATTCCTGAAAACGCAGCCCCGTGAGTCCCCTGGCCACCACCCCGGCCCCGGTGTTTCCCAGGATCCGAAGGAAGGAGAAGTCCCCCTCCACCCGGTTCTCCACGGCCGCCCGGCCCGTGAGGACCACTCCCGGGCCGGCGCACCTCACGATGGAGACGTTTCTCAGGGCCACTCTCCCCGGGCCGGCGCGAAAGCCCGAGGAAACCTTGTTTTCCCCGTCCAGCAGGACACCCGTCACCAGGGTGTGGGCGGGTCCGGCCACCCCGAGAAGGGGCCCCGAGGAGGGTCCTCCCGCAATCCGGGTCACGTGTTCCACAGGGTCCCGCTCTCCCGGGTCCATGGAAGGATCGAACCCGCCGGCCAGGGCCACCCCCCCGGGAAGGTAGAGGCCCCCTGGAAGGGTCCCTTCTCCCACGTAGAGAGTGGACGGCACCGGAACCCGGGGCAGGGCCTCCCGGACCGAGGCGAAGGCTTTCTCCGGGGTCTTTCCGTCCCGGGACGGCGACCTGTTCCCCGGTTTCACGTAACGCACCGGGGCGGGAACGAAGGAGAGGGCCACCTTGTCCTTGTCCAGGAAGCCCGACGTGTCCCGGGCCTTCACGGTGACCCAGTAGACCAGCCCGTTTTTCAGGCCCTTCACTTCCAGGGAGGTCCGATCCGTGACCCTGGCGTCCGGGGCGTTCACATCGAAGCGGAAGGGCAGGGAGGAAAAGTAGACCCAGTATTGGATACCTTTCCTCGGGACCCGGATCGTCTTCTTTCCCTTTTTCACCTCCTCCGTGACGGGCTCCCAGGAGAGCAGGACGCCCCCGTCCAGGGGAAGGGCCTCCCTGCACCCGGCGAAGGTCTCCGACGGATCGGCTCCGCCGGGCCGGACTTCCGGGTCCTTTGCGGAGGCTCCCGGGGCGCTTCCCCCTCCCCCGGAGGATCCGCATCCTCCCGGAAGGAAGGCCAGGCCCAAAAGAAGAGCCGGAAGCAAGGAAGAAAAAGCCCTGGGTTTCATGAGAAATCCTGGAAAGGGAACAAGGCGACACCCAAGGATAAGGGCGAAAACCCCGGTGTCCACCGCTCCCGGCCCGAGGCGGGACAGGAAAGGCGTCTCTCCGGGGACCGGACATTGACCCTTGTCCCCCACTGAGGCAGGTTGACCCCATGAGCCAGGAAGAATCGCGGGCCGAACGAAGCAGGCCGGGCGGACCCAAGCCGCCCTGGCTGAAAATGAAGATCCCCGGCGGGGAGCCCTACCTCAGGGTGAAAGGACTCCTCCGCAAGGGCGGTCTCCACACGGTCTGCCAGGAGGCGAGGTGCCCCAACCTGGGCGAATGCTGGGGCGAGGGGACGGCGACGTTTTTGATTCTGGGGAGGGTGTGCACCCGGGGATGCCGGTTCTGCGCCGTCGAGACCGGGAAGCCCGGGGGGACGTGGGACCGGGAGGAACCCGCCCGGGTGGCCGCGGCGGCGGCGGCCATGAAACTCCGCTACGTGGTCCTCACCTCGGTGGACCGGGACGACCTTCCCGACGGAGGAGCCCAGGCCTTCGCCCTCACTCTCCAGGCCCTGGCGCGGAGCATTCCCGGCGTGAGAACGGAAGTGCTCGCCCCGGACTTCCAGGGCCGAAGGGCCTCCCTGGAAACCCTCCTCCTCCAGGGAAAGCCCCACGTCTTCGCCCACAACGTGGAAACGGTCCGCTCCCTCACCCCCCGGATCCGGGACCGGCGGTGCTCCTTCGACCGCTCCCTGGAGGTGCTCCGCCTGGCCAAGGAGATCCTTCCCGGCCAGGTCACCAAGTCGGGGCTCATGCTGGGCATGGGGGAAACCAAGGAGGAGGTCCTGGAGGCCATGGAAGAACTCCGCGCCGCCGGGGTGGACATCCTGACCCTGGGCCAATACCTCCAGCCCACCCTCCGCCATCTTCCGGTGGAGCGTTACCTGGAACCCGCCGAGTTCCTCGACCTCGCCCGCCGGGGAAGACGTATGGGTTTCGCCTACGTGGCCTCGGCTCCCCTGGTGCGCTCCTCCTACCAGGCCGCCCGGGCCTACGAGAGAGCTAGGTCTTCCGGTAGACCGGAAACCCGCGGGTCCGCTCCAGCCTGAATCCTCCCTTCCCGTCGCGCAGGACCAGGAGGCCCTCGGCGCCGGGGATCTTTTCCAGGGCGGCCAGTCCTTCCCTTCCCAGGACGAGAAGCCCCGTGGCCAGGGCGTCGGCCTCGGCCCCCGTGGGAGCCGCCGCGGCGGCCGTCAGGGGCACGGCCGGGTCCTGCGGGTCCAGGGGCTCCCCCGTGCGGGGATCCAGGACGTGCCCGAGTTCCCGCCGTCCCGCCCGGACCACCCGCTCCAGGAGGCCGGAGGCGGCCAGGGCTCTCTCTCCCAAGGGGAAAAGGGCGGCCACGCCCCCCGGGATTCCCTTCACCCTGAGGCCCACGGGAAAAAGGGCGGGCCCGAAGGCGATCAAGTCTCCCCCCGCCTCGAAAAGTCCCGCCGCGGCGCCCGCCTCCCGGGCGGCCCGGACCGCCAGGTCCAGGACCAGGCCCTTGCCCACTCCGCAGGGATCCAGGCCGTATCCAGGACCTGGAAACCGGATCCTGCCCTCTGCGGGGTCCCACTCCAGCCTTCCCATGCCCACCTTGTCCCGGGCCTGGAGGAACTCCTCCCTAGAAGGAATTCTCCCCTCCGAATTCAAACGGAAGGCCCGGACCAGGGGGGCCACGGTGGGATCGAAGGCCCCCCCCGTCCTCTCCCAGGCCTTCCGGGAAGCGCCGACGAGTTCCCCCAGGACAGGCCCCACCGGAACGGCCCGCTTCCCGGCCTCCCGGCAAAGCCTGGAAAGAGCGCTCCCGGGAAGGAAAGGAGAAAGCAGGGCCTCGCCCCTCCGGAAAGCTCCCTCCACCGCCCGGAGAGCGTCCTCCAGGGAGGCCCGCGAGGCCCCCTCCAGAAGAATCCGCACGGCCGTGCCCAGGGACTCGAAGGACCGCCGAAGGACGGGCCGCTCTCTCCGCACGCAGGACGCCGGAAGCGCCAGGGATAGAGGAAGGAAAAGCCCCTTTCCGAGGAAGCTCCTCCTGTCCAGCCCCCTCTCCATCCATCCCTTCATCGCCCGGGTCCTTCCTCCTCCCACCAGGCGGCCAGGGCCTGTTCCAGCAGGCGGACCGTCCGCCTGTGCGCCCCGGCGTCCTCCATGTAGGGATCGGGAATCTCCCCAGGCCTGCCCGGGGCCCATTCCCAGAGCCCCTGGACCGGCGCCTTTCCCGCCTTCATCCCCTCCACCGTTTCCTTCTGCCAGGGCTCCATGACGAGGACCCGGTCCGCCCATTCCAGGTCCTCCGCCTCCAGCCGCCTCCCCCTGTGGCCGGAGAGGTCCAGCCCCGCTTCCCGGGCGGCCCTGAGGGTTTCCGGCGGAGGGGGTTCCCCTTTCACCGCCATCAGGCCGCGCGTGCGTATCTCCACGGGGACCCCTCTCTCCCCGGCCGTCCGCTCCAGGATCGCCCCCGCAAGGGGGCTCCTGCAGAGGTTTCCCGTGCAGACCACGAGCACCCGCGGCGGTCTTTTCCCCCGGTCCTTCACCACTTGTCGTAGTTGGGATGGCCCGCCCAGCCGAGCTTCTCCCTCAAGACCTCGAAAAAGTTCGTCTCCGGGTCGTGGAGGAGCCGGAACTTCTTCCGGGCCGGCCGGATCCGCACCCTGTCGCCCCTCTCCACGTCCACCGAGACCTGCCCGTCGCACACCAGCCCGCCCGCTTCCGCCTTGGAGTCCTCCCGGAGGACCATCTCCACCCCCTCGCGGGCGTGGATCCCCAGCGGGCGGAGGGAGAGGGTGTGGCACGCCAGGGGAACCACCAGGAGGACGTCCATTTCGGGCATGAGAATAGGCCCCCCCGACGAGAGGGAATAGGCCGTGGAACCGCCGGGGGTGGAGACCAGGACCCCGTCGCCCGCGTAGGTGCTGACCAGGGTCCCTCCCACGTAGACGTCCACGGCCATGATGGCCCCCGCCCTGGGACGGCCCAGGACCCCGTCGTTGAGGGCCGGCACCTCCCATGCGACCTTCCTGGAGCCCTTCTTCAGCAGGGAACAGTGGATCATGAGGCGGAGTTCGGTCTTCAGTTCCCCCCGAACGGCCCGGTCCAGGGCCCTCTCCATGTCTTCCTGGCGGAAGGAAGAGAGGAAGCCCAGCCTTCCCAGGTTGATGCCCAGGGTGGGGATCTGGCGGGTTCCCATCCGGCGCGCCGCCCCGAGCAGGGAGCCGTCCCCTCCCAGGACGAGGAGCAGGTCCGCTTCCACCCGGGAAAGATCCGCCTTCCCTTCCAGGTCCACCCCCGCCAAAGAGGCCAGGCTGTTTCTCTCCACGCAGGCCCGGGCCCGCTCGGCCGCCTCGGCCACTCCCGGCCGCTCCCCCCGCCCCGTGAGAAAGACCCGGCAGGCCACCCCTAGACTCTCCCGGCGGGGTCTTTCGCTCCGGCACGGCGCGATTTTCGCAAGGCCGCTTTCAAGGACGCCGCGATCCCTTCCGGGTCCAAGCCCTGTTCGCGGAGGACGAGCTCGCGCCTCCCGTGCTCCAGGAACCGGTCGCGCACGCCCAAGCGCACCACCCTGGCCCCTCCCACGCCCCGGGCGTTCAACTCCTCCAGCACGGCGGAACCGAATCCGCCCGCCAGGGCGTGCTCCTCCACCGTGACCAGCAGGGGAAACCGGCCGGCCAGGTCCTCGAGGACGACACCGTCCAGGGGCTTGGCGAACCGGGCGTTCCAGACCTCGGCGTCGATCCCGTCCTCCGCGAGAAGATCCGCGGCCTCCAGGGCCGGGTAGACCATGCTCCCGTAAGCGAAAAGGACCGCGTCCCTCCCCTCCCGGAGGAGTTCCGCCCTCCCGAGTTCGATGGGAGGCCTGGCGCCGCCCCGCTCGGGCCGGGGGCAATTCCCCCGGGGATAGCGGATCGCGGCGGGATGGTGCTCCTCCAGGGCCCAGCGGAACATCATCCGCATCTCCGTTTCGTCCCTGGGCGCCAGGAGCACGATCTCCGGGAGGGTCCTGAGGAAGGCGATGTCGAAGAGCCCGTTGTGGGTGGCCCCGTCCTCCCCCACCACGCCCGCCCTGTCCATGGCGAAGACCACGGGCAATTTCTGGAGGAGGGTTTCCTGGAAGACCATGTCGTAGGCCCTCTGGAGAAACGTGGAATAGATCGCCGCCACGGGTCTCAGCCCGGCGGCGGCCATCCCGGAGCTGAAGGCCACGGCGTGTTGCTCGGCGATCCCCGTGTCGTGGACCCGGTCCGGGAAGAACCGCGCCACCTGGTCCAGGCCCGTTCCCTTGGGCATGGCAGCCGTCACGGCGATGATCCTCTCGTCTTCCTGGAAAAGATCCATCATGGTCTGGGTGAAGGCCTTGGTCCAGGACTTGCCCCTGGCGGGAGGGGACGCGCCGGGGACGATCACCAGGTTTTCGCTCGAGGCGGTCTCCACCTTCCTGGGCGAGACGCCGTGGAAACGGTCGTCCTGCTCCTCCGCGCCCTCGGCGCCCCGCCCCTTCTCGGTGAGCACGTGCAGGAGGACGACCCCCTGGAATTCCTTTACCCTCTCTAGAGTATTTACGAGGACCCCCAGGTCATGGCCGTCCACGGGGCCGAAGTAGCCGAGCCCCAGGTCTTCGAAAAAGGAGCCCGGGGCGATGGTGGACTTCAGGACCTTGAGAAACTGCTCACCCGCCTCGTCCACCTTCTTGCCCACGAGCGGCAGGGACGAAACCAGGCGGCGCAATTCCTTCTTGGCCCCCTGGTAGAGGGGACTGGTCCGGATGTGATTGAGGTAGGCGCTCAAGGCCCCCACGGTCTTGGAGATGGACCACTTGTTGTCGTTGAGGACCACCAGGATGTTCCGGCCCAGGACCCCGCCGTGGTTCAGGGCCTCGAAGGCCACGCCGCACCCGAGAGCCGCGTCCCCCACGAGGGCCACGATCTTGCGCTTGCGCCCGGCCTTCAGGTCCCCCTCGGCCAGGCCCAGGGCGGTGGAGATGGCCGTCCCGGCGTGGCCCACGGTGAACTCGTCGTAAGGGGATTCGAAACGGTTGGTGAAGCCGGAGATCCCCCCCTTCTGGCGGAGAGTATGGAAGGATTCCCGCCGCCCCGTAAGCAGCTTGTGGGTATAGCACTGGTGGCTCACGTCGAAGAGAAGCCTGTCCCTGGAGAAATCGAAGACCCTGTGGAGGGCCAGGGTCAGCTCCACCACTCCCATGTTGGAGCCCAGGTGCCCGCCCGTGGTGTAGACCGTGTCCAGGAGGAACTCCCGGATCTCCCCGGCCAGACGGGGAAGCTCCTCGAAGGGAAGGTCCTTCAAGTCCCTGGGAGAATCGATCTTCTCGAGAATACGCTCCATCGATGCTTCTCCTCGCGGCCGGGAAGGAACCGGCCCGCCTACTTTTTCCTGTCCGCCAGGTACCGGGCGATCTCCGGGAGGGGGCCCTTGCGGATCCCCGCTTCGCCGAGCAAGGCCAGCCCTTCCCGGACCAGCTCCCGGGCGCGTTCCCGGCTCGCCTCGAGGCCCACCGCGGCGGGCCAGGTGCGCTTTCCGCTCTTTCGGTCCTTTCCGGGGGTCTTGCCCAGTGTGGCCGAGTCGGCGGTCTCGTCCAGCACATCATCCTGGATCTGGAAGGCCAGTCCCAGGGAGATTCCCGCCCGTCCCAGGAGTTCCACCTGGTGCCTGGAGGCGCCGGCGGCGACCCCTCCCGCCTGGAGGGCGCCGGCGATCATGGCGGCCGTCTTCCTGAGGTGGATGGCCCGGACCGATTCCAGGTCGGGTTCCAGGCCCTCCCCTTCCAGGTCCAGGACCTGCCCGCCCGCCATGCCGAGACTCCCGGCGGCCCGGGCAAGGACCCGGACCGTCTCCAGGGAGCGGTCCCCCCCGGGCGGCCACTCCCCCAGGACCTGGAAGGCCAGGGTCAAGAGGGCGTCTCCTGCCAGGAGGGCCAGGGCCTCCCCGAAGACCTTGTGGCACGTGGGCCTTCCCCGGCGAAGCTCGTCGTCGTCCATGGAGGGAAGGTCGTCGTGGACCAGGGAGTAGGTGTGGACCAGCTCGAAGGCCACGGCCCCGGCCAGGGCGTCCTCCCCCCTGCCTCCAAGGGACTCGCAGGCCCCCAGCGCCAGGGCGGGCCTGAGGCGCTTCCCCCCCCCGAAGACCGCGTAGCGCATGGCCTTGTGCAGGCTGGACGGCGCCTCTTCCTCGCCGGGCAGGGCCCTCTCCAGGCCTTTTTCCACCCAGGATCGGGCTCTCTCCAGGAACCGGGAAAGGGTTTCGGTGGATTCCATGGCGCCGCCGGGAAAAGGACACTCCAGGGGAAAAAGGAACACTATGGACCTGGGGCCCTTTCCTGGCAACCTCCCGGGGTTATTTCCCGGTCCCCTTCTTTCCCCGGATCCGCTCCAGGACCGAGGCCGCGGCCCGGCGGACCAGGGCGTTCTCGTCCCGGAGAAGTCCCTCCAGGACCTTGAGGGCCCTGAGCTTCTGGGAGGTTGTGAGAGGGGGTCCCCCCTTATGTTCCAGGATGGAGAGGACCAGGGGAATGGCGGCCTTGGCGGCGGGGCCGATGTTGCCCAGGGCCTCCAGGGCAACCCAGCGCTCCATGGAAGAGCCCTTCTTGACCATCTCCATCAAGGCGGGGACCGCTTCCTTGGCCTGGGGCCCCATTCCCCCGAGGACGCCCGCCGCCGCGAGCCGGGTCTCTTCGTCCGGGTCGGAAAGGACCCGGATCACCGCCGGAACAGCCGGGGCGCCGATCTTCTTCAAGGATACGGAAGCCAGGAAACGAAGCTCCGGGTCCTGGAGGGATTCGGCGAGAGCCGGCGCCGCGGGAACCCCGAGGGCCGCAAGGGCGTCGGCGGCCTGGACGCGGGCGCCGTAGTCCTCCACCTCCCGGAACTGCTCGAT
>CAYQBW010000094.1:0-8216 GCA_964415725.1 uncultured Planctomycetia bacterium | reverse complement strand
CGCCCCCTCCTGGCTCTCCGCGCCCTGGCGGCCCTTCCCGCCGGAACCCGTCCCTGGGATTGAACCCGTCCCTGGGAATAAACCATTCCTGCTCCTCCCCGCCCCGCGGATTCTGCTGAGGAGGCATTCTTTGGAAGAATCCTCCAGGGAGGGTTCCCGGGCGTCAGATCAGGGTCTCGGAAAAGCCTTCCTCCGAGGGAAGGCCCGTGGGGACGAGGGTGAGTCCCGATGGGCTCAGGGTGAAGAGCCGCTTGTCCTTTTCCGGGTCGAGGCCGATGGCCGCTCCCTCGGGGATCCGCACCCCGGCGTCCACGATGCACCGCCGGAGGACGGCGCCCGGCCCCACGCGGACGTCCTGGAGGAGAATGGAATCCTCCACCCGCGCGCCGGGCCCCACGAAGACCCCGGGTCCCAGCACGGAACCCGTCACGACGCATTTCTCGAGGCGGATTCCTGGAGAGAGAATGTCGGAGCGGCACTCCGTCCCGTTCCCGATCCTCGGCGGAAGGGAGGAATCGGGGTGGCAGAGAAAGGGCCATTCCGGGTCCCAGAGGTCGAAGGGGCAGGGGTCCTTCAGGAGATCCATGGATGCCTGGTAGTAGGCGTCCACCGTTCCGATGTCCCGCCAGTAGGGGACTTCTTCGTTCCCGGAAAAGTCGTAGGCCAGAAGGCGCGCTCCCTCGTCGAGGAGGGCGGGCAGGATGTCCTTGCCGAAGTCGTGGCTGCTCGAGGGGTTCCGGGCGTCCCTGGTGAGGCTCTTCACCAGGGTTTCGGTTTGGAAGATATAGATCCCCATGGAGGCCATGCAATGATCCGGGTCGTCCGGGAGGGGGGCGGGGTCCTCCGGTTTCTCCCGGAACGCGGTGATCCATCCCCGGGGGTCGTTTTCCAGCAGGCCGAAGCGGGATCCCTCCACGAGGGGGACCTTGACCCCCGCCAGGGTCACCTGGGCCCCCGATTCCTCGTGGGCGGCGAGAAAGCGGCGGTAGTTCATCCGGTAGACGTGGTCCCCCGAAAGGATCAGGACGTTCCTCGGCCTGAGACCCTGGAGGAGGTCCAGGTTGTGGAAGATCGCGTCCGCCGTGCCCCGGTACCAGAGGTCGGCCAGCTTGTGCTGGGGGGGAATCACCTCCAGGTTTCCCCGGCCCGGGCGGTGAAAGACGTTCCAGCCGCGCCAGAGGTGGCGGATCAAGGGGGCCGAAAGGTGCTGGACCAGGACGAAGATCCGGTCGCATCCCGAGTGGAGGCAATTGCTCAGGGGAAAATCGATGATCCGGTAGACCCCGCCGAAGGGAACGGCGGGCTTGGTGCGGTTCTTGGTGAGAGGATAGAGCCTTTCTCCCTTCCCCCCGGCCAGGATCAGGGTCAGGGTGTCCGAGGCCCCCTGAAGCATTCCCCTACTCGCCCACTTCCGCGGGTTTGGATCCTGCCTGGTTCTTCTTGGCCGCTTGCTCGTCCAGGAGGCGCCGGACCGTGGAGAAGAGTTCTTCCCTGTCCGAGGATTTCACCACGTAGGCGTGGGCGGACCAGGACATGAAGTTGTCCCGGTAGGAAGAATAGGCGGTGTGGAGGACCACGGGCAGGTCGGGGTACCGGGCCAGAATTCCCGAGAGGGCCTCCATGCCGTCCATCCCGGGCATGCTGATGTCCAGGACCACCAGGTGGGGGAGGAATTCGTCCACCAGCCTCAAGGCTTCCAACCCGTTCTCGGCGGTGCGGACTTCGTAGCCTTGTTCTTCGAAGTCTTCCCTGTAGAGAAGCCGCTGGTTCTTTTCGTCGTCGACAATCAAGATCCTTGCCATAGCACCCCTCCAAAAGAAGTCCTTATTCTGCCCGCCCTTCTTCCATTTGTCTCCCCCCTCCTTCCTCTCCGCCCTTGTAGAGGGGAAGAAGGACCCGGAAGGTCGTGCCCTCCCCCGGGGCGCTCTCCACCTGGATCTTTCCCTTGTTCGCTTCCACAAGGGTCCGGGTGATGGGAAGGCCCAGGCCCGTGCCGGCGATCTTGGTGGTGAAGAAGGGCTCGAAGAGCCGCCCCCGGGCCTCCTCGGGGATCCCCGGCCCGTCGTCTTTCACCGAAACGCTCAATCTCTCTCCCGATTCTCCCAGGAGGATCCGAATCCTTCCCTCTTCCCCCACGGCCTCGATGGCGTTCTTGACCAGGTTGATCAGCACCTGGCGCACGTGGGAGGGATCGGCGTAGGCCTTCTTCCCATGGGTCTGGTCCAGGACTTCCAGGCTGACTTTTTCCTTGGCCTGGCTGGAGAAGGTAACCTTCACCTCCCGGGCGAGGGCCCCCAGGTCCAAGGGCACCGGGCGGACCTGGGAGGGCCGGGAGAAGTCCAGGATGCCCTGGAGAAGGGCTTCCAGCCGGTCCACTTCCTCCATGATGATCCCGGCGTTCCGCCGCACCTTGGTTCCTTCGGGGGCCTCCTTGAGGATCCGCCGGGCGAATCCGCCGATGGTGGTGAGGGGATTTCGGATCTCGTGGGTGATCCGTGCCGCCAGGGAGCCCACGGCGGCCATCTTCTCGCTCAGGATGAGCTTGGATCGGGCTTCCCGGAGACTCTTGTTCATCCGGGCCAGGTGTTTCACCTGGCTGTTCAGTGTGGCCTGGGCGAAGGCGTTCTCCAGGGCCAGGGCCGCCTGGCCGGCCAGGATGAGGAGGAATTCGATGTCGTTGTGGACGATGGGCCGGTCCAGGTAGAGGTTGTCCGCCGTGATGACCCCCAGGTTCTTTCCGGCGGCCACCATGGGGACGGCTACGAATTCCCTGGCCCGGAAGATCCGGACGAATTCCGGGTCTTCCCGGGGGTCTTCCCAGGCGTTGTGGGTCCAGTGGGGAGCCTTTTCCCGGAAGGTCCGGGCCACCAGGCTCCGCGGGGAATCGACGGGGATGGAGAGCTGGAGGAGTTCGGGAAAGGCCCGGGCCGCCTCGGACTTCACCCTGGCGGCGCTGTACCGGGTGAGGAGCGTGTCCAGGTCCGGGTCCTCCCGGGCCAGCCGGGCCCAGATGGCCCCGGCCTCCTCGGGGCTCCCGGGACCCACGGCCATCCGGCACCTGAGGTTCTTTCCTCCCTGGCAGGGAAGAAAGATGAAGGCCCTGCTGAAAGACAAGGCCCTTCCCGCGGTGACGCAGGTCAGGATGGTGAAAAGAAGCCTGTCCAGGTCGGGAGTGGAGCGGATGTGCTTGGCCAGCATCTGGAGGAGCCGGATCTTCTGCTCCATCTTCTGGGCCTGGGTTTCCTCCTCCAGGGTGAGGAGGATCCGCTTCTCCCCGCCTTCCCCCAGGGTCTTGAGAGTCAGCCGGAAGGTGCGGCCCCGGGCGGGAGCCTGGGTGGTGACCAGGATGCAGACCCGGTCCCGGGCCCGTTCGTCCCGGACCAGGGCCTCCAGGTCCACGCTCCTTTCCTGGGGGGCCCTCTTGAAGGCGTGCCACCTCCTGAAGACTTCTCCCAGGCTCTTGCCCTGGACTTCCTCGTGGTTGCGGGCCAGGGCCTTGAAGAAGAGATGGTTTCCCCCGAGAAAGCGGCCGTCCCCGTCCAGGAAGGCCACGCCCACCGGGAGGGAGTGAAAGAGATCCGAGGCCCTCTGGAATACCCGGTCCAACTGGTCGGCCCCGTTCTTCATCTTTGTTTCCACCCTGTTTCTCCCCGGGGCCCCGGGCGTTTCCCGTGGGGGGCGCCCCTGCCGGATCAATCCCAGGGAAGCGCTTGGAGTTCGAGGGAAAAGGTCTGCTCCTTTTCTACGGGTTCCAAGGGAAAGAAGAGAACCACTCTCGTCCCCTGGAGATTCTTTTTGACTTCCTTTTCGTCCCGGAAGAGGGACCAGATCGGGCCGGTGAGGACTTTGTCCGCCCCTGTCTGGGAAAGGACGACGTCCCCCCGGGTGATCCCTTCCAGGACCAGGGTGGGGGGCGCGTCTTCCAGGGCGGGGTTTTCCACCCGCCACTGGCGGTCCCCGCCTTTCAAGAGCGACGCTCCCCCCTGGTTTCCGGGTCCGAAGTGGAAGGAGACCGCCAGGTATTTCCTGTTTTCCGGATTCCCCTTCCTGGAGACCCTGTAGGTGACGCCCATGCCCCGGTCGCCGATCTCCAGGCTCTTCTCCAGGTGAAGGGTTTCCCCGGCCCCCAAGGGGACCGGGGCGGGCGAGAAGGCCGCCAGGTCCCCCCGCCAGGTCTCTTCGTAGGGGAGGACGGAGAGGTCCGCCTCCAGGGGGACCCTTCCCCGGAACCAGTCCTCCGCCCCGGGGAGACCCGGGAGGATCCTGTCCTCGAGACAATCCAGGGGATAGGGGTCTTCGCCCAGGAAGGCCTCCTCCCTTTGCCGGCGGGGGATCTCTTCGTGGTAGGTCTCGATCTTCCTGGAGAGACACAGAAGGGGGTTCCAGGCCGCGTCCAGGTGGGAGAACTCGAAGAGCCTTCCCCCGAGGTCGGGCTTGAGAAAGGCCTGGAAGGGAGGGCGGACCAGGGCCGTCTCCTGCCGGCCGTCCAGGTCGAAGTCCGCCTCCAGGCGGAGAAGGGATTTCCTCGATTCTTTTCCTTCCTGCCCTTTCTTACGGCCGTGGTAGGCGGACTCCGCCAGGAGGAGGTGGCGGTAGAGGGCGTCCCTCAGGTGGGTCAGGTAGATGCCTCCGAACACCCCGTGCCAGTAGGCGCAGTTGCACTGGGCCCTCAGGAGTTCCTGGAGGGCCTCCTCCTGGGGGAAGGCTTCCCCGGAGCGGATCATCCTGCCCGCCCGGCACACGCGCCCGTGGATTCTGCGGGATTCGGGATACCGGGTGAGAAACCTTCTCCACGTGCCGCCCCTCAGGAAGACGGCCGCCGCCTTTTCCCCCTCAGGGTCCGCCTGGAGCCGTTTGCGGACTTCCGCGAGAGAGGGTGAGACCCTGGGGGCGGCCCACTCTTCCATTTCCCTGTAGGAGCCCGCGGGGATCTCGGCGGGCTGGGGGGCCGGCCCGTCTCTCAGGGCCTCCCAGGCCGTGGAGAGGGTGACCACCTCGGGCGAGGAGACCAGGAGCCGGAAGGCTTCCTTCAACCAGCCTTTTTCGTAGACGAGCTGGTAGGTTCCGGGCCAGACGCCGAACTTCTCCGCGTCGTCGCCGTAGACCAGGATTTTTCCTCCCCGTTCCCGGGCCCGGTCCAGTTCTTCCAGGAGCGCCTCGGGGGATTGGAAGGGGACCAGGTAGCGGAGTCTTTCCGAGATGGGGAGAATCCGCAGAAGGGAACCCCCCTCTTCGGCAAGGAAGGGCCGCATGGCCCGGGCGCCCCGGAAACCCGCGCCTTCGAGAAGGTGGTCGTCCAGGAGGGTGTAGATCACCCCCGCCTTCTCCAGGTCGGGGACCAGGCCGGGCTCCCAGACCCGCTCGGCGAGCCAGCATCCCCTGGGTGAGAGGCCGAACAGGTCTTCCAGGCGGCGGCGCATGAGTTCCAGCTGGGCGAGCCGGTCCTCCCGGGAGAGGGCGGGGAGAATAGGCTCGTAGAAACCGCCGGAGAGCAATTCCATCCGGCCCGAGGAGGCCAGCCCGCGGAGCCTCTCTACGAAGGCCGGCCGCCGGGCTTCCAGCCATTCCAGGAGAGGTCCCGAGACGTGGAGGGTGAAGGGCAGGTCCTCCGCCTCCTCCAGGACCGAGAGGAAAGGCTCGTAGCACCGCTCGTAGGCCTCGAGGAAGACCTCCCCGAAATTGCCCACGGGCTGGTGGAGATGAAAGACCAGGGCCAGCCGGATGGGTTCCATGCGCGCGTCCTCAGGAATGGGTGGATGCCTCGGCCTGGGGGCCCGCCTCCTCCCCGGGGGGAAGGATTTCCCAGGGAAGGTTTTCCCCGGGCTCGAGGCGGACCCGGGGAAAGCGCCCCTCCCGCAGGGCCCGAAAGGCCTTCATGTACTCCCGGGCGCTCCGGTCCCAGGACCAGTCCTCGGCCATGCACCGGGCCCGAAGGCCGGCCCAGAGCGTTTTCTTGCCCTTCTTCTTCTTGCTCCGGAAGACGGCCATGGCCCTCCGGAATGCTTCCTGGAAGGCTTCCGGCGTGGGGTCCTGGAAGAGGAAGCCGTTGGCGGGCCTCTCCCGGGAGCCCTCCTCCCAGTCCACGATGGTGTCCTTCAGGCCCCCCGTGGCCCTTCCCAGGGGAACCACGCCGTAGCGCATTCCATAGAGATGGGTCAGGCCGCAGGGTTCATACCGGGAGGGAGCCAGGAAGAGATCCGCCGCCCCCAGGATCTTGTGGCTCAAGGGGACGTCGAACCCGATCCTCACACCAACCTTTCCGGGAAAGCGCTCCCCCATGGCCTTTGCCCGGGCCTCCAGGTCGGGGTCCCCCGTGCCCAGGATCACGATCTGCGCCCCCTGCTCCACCAGGGCTTCCACCGAGTCCAGGAGGATGTCCGTGCCCTTCTGGCGGTTCAGCCTGGAGACGGCCGCCGCGATGGGCGTCTCCCGGGCGTTCTCCAGGCCGAAGATCTTCCGGAGTTCCTGGCGGTTGGTGTTTCTTCCGATCAGGCGGGAAGCATTGTATGTGCGCTTGAGGTGGGGGTCCGTCTCGGGGTCCCACTCGGTGTAGTCCACCCCGTTCAGGATCCCCAGGAGGCGGTCCCTGCGGGCCCGCAGAAGCCCGTCCAGTCCGAACCCGAATTCCTCTTCCTGGATTTCCTGGGCGTACGAGGGGCTCACGGTGGTGACCAGGTCGGAGAAGAGGATTCCCCCCTTGAGGAGGTTGAGCTTTCCCCAGAATTCCATGCCCTGCCAGTGGAAGAGGGCGGGATCGATGCCCAGCCGGGGGATCCAGGCGGGATCGCAGACCCCCTGGTATCCCAGGTTGTGGATGGTGAGAACCACGGGGACCCCCTCCAGGAGGCCTCCCATGCGGTTTCCCGTCCTCAGGTAGACGGGGATCAGGCTGGTGGTCCAGTCGTGGATATGGAGGATGTCGGGTTCGCACCAGCGGTGGGCCGCCAGGATGGCGGCCTGGGAGAAGAGGGCGAACCTGACCGGGTTGTCCGGGTAGTCCCGGCCGTTCTCCCCGTAGATGCCGGGACGTTCGAAGTCTTCGGGAGAGCGTATGAAGATGGTCTGAACGTCGCTCTCCGGAAGGGTCCCTTCCAGGAATTCCACCCGCTTCTCCTTGCCGTCCACCACGAAGGGTGCCTCCCCCAGGGCGTGGGTGCCGCCGGTCCGGGGGTTTCCGTAGAAGGGGGTGATGACCGTGACCCGGGCGTCCAGCCCGGCCAGGGCCTTGGGAAGGGACCCGGCCACGTCGCCGAGGCCGCCGGTCTTGGAGAAAGGGTGAACCTCGGGGGAAACCAGGGTGATCTTGAGTTTCTTGCCGGTCGTCTTTTTTTTCATGATTGCTTCTCCCGCCGGGTTCCCGGGCCGGGAACCGCGACCTGTCCGTCAATCGTCGAGGTTCCGGTTCAATGCCGAGGCCGCGTCTTCCGGGGCGACGGTGTTGATGAAGAACCCCGTGCCGAATTCGAAACCCGCCAGCCGCTGGACGCGCGGAAGGATCTCCAGGTGCCAGTGGTAGTGGGGCGTCTCTCCTTCCGAGAAGGGGGCCGTGTGGATCACGTAATTGAAGGGGGGATTTTCCAGGGTTCGATCCAGGTTTTTCAACACCTGGTAGAGAAGGTCCGCCAGCTCCTTCAATTCCTCCCCCGAGATGGAGGAAAAGTGGGCTTTGTGGGCCTTGGGCAGGATCCAGGTCTCGAAAGGAAAGCGGGAGGCGAAGGGGGCCAAGGCAAGGAAATGTTCCCCCTGCTTGATCACCCTCTTCCCGTCCTGGATTTCCTGGCGGATGATGTCGCAGTAGATGCACCGCCCCCGGTAGTGGTGGAAACGCTGGGCTCCCGCCATCTCTTCCGCCACGGTGTGGGGAATCACCGGCGTGGCGATGAGCTGGGAATGGTTGTGGTCCAGGCTGGCTCCCGCGTCGGTGCCCACGTTCTTGAAGACCAGGCCGTAGTGGAACCGGGCGTCCTTGGCCGCCGCCAGGAGCCGCAGGCGGTAGACCTCCAGGATGTCGGGGAAGAGGTCCCAGGGGAGCTGGGTGGGGCGGGTGAAGTGGCTGGGGCCCTCGATCATGATTTCATGGGTTCCCACGCCGTTCATGACGTCGTAGATCCCCTCTCCCCGGGGGTTCAGTTCGCCTTCCCTGGTGAGGGCGGGATACTTGTTCGGCACCACCCGGATCCGCCAACCCGGCCCGTTGGGCCTGGAGTTTCCATGCC
>CAYQBW010000093.1:1828-8280 GCA_964415725.1 uncultured Planctomycetia bacterium | reverse complement strand
GCCAAAGAAGCCCACCCCAAAGCCAATCCCGCCAGGAAGGCTTCCGGTCCAGGGGTTTCAGGCGCAAGGCCTCCCAGGTCCCTTCTCCCACGAAAGCCAGGAGCCCTTCCCGGACATGGACCTTCCACGCCGAGGGCAAAGGTTTGTGGCCCACTTCGGCCCGCGCCACCCCGTCCCGAAGAACCAGCCGCACGTCCACGGGCTCTCCGGGAGGCACCCTCCAGCCCCCAGCCTTTTTGGGAAGCTTCCTGGAAGAGAAGAAGGGCGGCCCCAGATCCCCTGCCGAGAGCCGGAGAACCGACCAGTCCAGCGGACCCTGGGGTAGAGTCCGGTCGTCCTCCTGGGAAACCTGGAAGGGGCCCCTTTCCAGGTGGAAGACCAGGTCCATACGCTTGTCCCGGGGCACCACCACCCGGCCGGTGAGCTCGAAGTTCCTGTGGACCCAGGGAAGGAGGCGGGGTTCTCCCAAGCGGACGTGGAGAGGCTTCCACCGGGAGAGACGGAAAGGAGGCGGAGGGGTCCACCCCTCTGTTCCCGCCCGGAGGTCCCGGGTGACCCCCCAGGTTCCCAGGACCGACAAGAGAAGGAGAAGCAGGGCATGCCCCGGGGAAAAGATCCGCCCTGGACCCTCTCGTCTCGCATGTTCCTTCATGCCCAGGAGAATGGGAAACCCCGGGCTCCTCCACAAGGGTCTGGCCTTTTCTCCCGACTCGTGGTCCATTCACGCCTATGAAGAAAAACGTGCTTCCTGGGACCCGCCTCCTGGGCGGGGCGGCCTTCCTGGTTCCGGCGCTGGCGGCCCTGGCGCTCTTGCCCTGTTGTTCCAGGGGTGGGAAGGCCGGGGAGAAATCGGCTTCCCGCAAAGAAGCCCCCGGAAAGGCTGGGGAAACCGTGGATGAAGGCTACCAGCGCCTGCGGACCAGCCTCCGGCCCCTCCTGGAAAGGAAGGAATCGGTCCGGCCCGGCTGGGTCTACAAAACCTTGGTCCCGGGCCTGGTGGAGACCTACGTGGTGGACCGGAGAGGGTCCTTCGACAGGGTCACCAAGTCCACCTTGAAACGATGGGGCATCTCCGAGAAGAAACTCGACGAGGAAACCCAGGCCTGGTTCACCGTGGCCGTGGATCCCTTGAACTTCCGGGTTTTTCAGAAGGACCAGAAACCCGGCTCCCCCAAGGTGGCCCATCCGGACCTGCACGGCATCTACACGGCCAGCCTCATCCTCCACCCTTCCTTCAAGGAGGGCCTGAAAAAGATCTTCGGCCGCTGGGAAGGTCTCCTGATCGCCATCCCTTCCCAGACCAGGTGCTGGGTTCTCAGCGCCGGGGAAAAAAAACTGAGGAAAAAGCTCAAAAAGGAGCTGGTACAAGAGTTCAAGACTTCCGCCCACCCCTTGATGGGGCGCTACCTGGCGACCAGGAAGGGAGGCGGTTATGAACTGGGCCCTCCTTTCTGAGAAACCTTCCCAGGGAGAGAACCATGGGTGAACTCGTCTTGAAGAAAAGGGACCGTTTCGGAAACCTGGGCCGCCCTCTCCTGCTGGTGATCATGGACGGTGTCGGCCTGGGCAGGACGGAGAAGGGCAACGCCGTGGTCCAGGCCTATACGCCGGTTCTGGATCGTTTCGTCCGGACCTGCCCCTCCCAGGTATTGAAAGCTCACGGCACGGCCGTGGGGCTTCCTTCCGACAAGGACATGGGCAACTCCGAGGTGGGCCACAACGCCCTGGGCGCGGGAAGGATCTTCGACCAGGGCGCCAAGCTGGTCAACAAGGCCATCGAGACGGGAAGGCTCTTCCAGGGCGCCGTATGGAAGGAACTGGTTTCCCGCGTGAAGGAGAAGGGAAGCGTCCTCCACTTCATCGGGCTCCTTTCCGACGGAAACGTCCATTCCCATATCGACCACCTCATCGCCCTCCTGCAAGAAGCCTCCCGGGAAGGAGTGAAGCGGGTCCGGGTTCATATCCTTCTGGACGGAAGAGATGTCCCGGAGACATCTTCCCCCATCTACGTGAAACGCCTGGAAGAGGTCCTGGCCGCGATCAATTCCAAGGGGGATTTCGATTACCGCATCGCCTCGGGGGGAGGGAGGATGGTCACCACCATGGACCGGTACGAGGCGGACTGGTCCATCGTGGAGAGAGGGTGGAAGACCCACGTCCTCGGCGAGGGAAGGAAGTTTTCCTCCGCCCTGGAAGCCATCGAAACCCTGAGGAAAGAAACGGGGGCGAACGACCAGTTTCTCCCGCCCTTCGTGATCGCCGACAAGGACGGGAAGCCCGTGGGCCCTATACGCGATGGCGATTCTGTGATCTTCTTCAACTTCCGCGGGGACCGGGCCATCGAAATCAGCCGGGCCTTCGAGGAAGAGGACTTCCCTTTTTTCGACAGGGGTCCCAAACCCGACGTGCTCTACGCCGGGATGATGCAGTATGACGGGGACAAGAAGATCCCCAAGAGGTTCCTCGTCTCCCCCCCGGTCATCGAAAAAACCCTCGGCGAATACATGGCCCACTCCGGCCTCACGCAGCTCGCATGTGCGGAGACCCAGAAATTCGGCCACGTGACCTATTTCTGGAACGGAAACAGGACGGGAAAATTCTCGGAAGAGCTGGAGACCTACGTGGAAGTCCCCTCCGACCAGGTGCCCTTCCAGGAAAGGCCCTGGATGAAAGCCGCCCAGGTGGTGGACGTAGTCCTGGAGGAAACGAAAAAGAAGAACTACGACTTCCTCCGGATCAATTTCGCAAACGGGGACATGGTGGGACACACGGGCGACTTCGCCGCGGCCGTCACCGCCGTGTCCACCGTGGATCTCTGCCTGGGGAGGCTTCTCCCCTGGGTGGAGGACAAGAAGGCCATCCTCCTGGTAACCGCGGACCACGGGAACGCCGACCAGATGTTCCAGGTAGACCCCAAAACCGGGGCCTACGTCCTGGACCCCAAGACAGGCGCCCCCGCTCCTCTCACCTCCCACACCCTGAACCCCGTCCGCTTCCTCCTCTACGACCCCCTGGGCGGGGAGAAGAACTACAAGATGCGGGAGGACATCCCCGTCCCGGGCCTCGCCAACGTGGCCGCCACGGTCCTGGACCTCATGGGCTGGGCTCCCCCCGAAGAGTTCGAACCGAGCCTGCTGGCTTGAGCGGCAAAGGGAGTCAAGTTTTCCTCTCCCCCCCTCCGAAACCTTGATAAGGAAAGGCAAGAAGGGAAAAGGGGAAAAACCGGAAGATGCCTCGTTCCAGGGAACCAGGCGGGGAGAAGGAGAACCAGGCGCGGCCCTCCATCGGGACCATCGCCAAGGCACCGCCTCCGCCCCCGGAGAGGATCCCTCTTCACCAGGTGACCAACCTGGAAAAACTTCTTTCCCAGGTGGAAACCTTGACCCATCTCCTCCAGACCGCTTCGGGGGTCTTCTTCCTGGAAAACGAATCCAGGGTTTCCCCTCTGTTTTTCCCCGAGGGGACCACCTTCTTCGCCTGCGACTATTTCCGGCTCCTGCGCAGGGTCTTCGACGCCGAGACGGAAAGGCCCCTCATCATGGAGGACTTCTGGAGAGCCGGGCGGAAGGCCCTGGAACAAGGGAAATCCGTGGAAGACGACTCTTTCCTGGGGAAAAGGAGCCTCTGGGCCAGCCCCCTCTTTCTGCACCACAACGGCAAAAACCATCCCAAGGGAGTGGTGATCACCCTGGCCTTCCCCCTGGGGCACCTGGTTCCTCCCGGCGCACTGGTCCAGCAATTCCCCCAGTTCCTTTCCAACGTGGCGGAAGACCTGGAACGAACCTACCAGACCGCCTTGGACATGGCTCTCCCCGAAGATCGCCTTGCCAACCTCCGCCGCCTCCAGGAGGTGATGGCCCGCGCTTTCTCGGAAGAGGTCTCCACCCAGTATCAATTCCTCCTGAATCTCCAGGACCTGAAGGCCCGCACACAGGAGGTGGAAGAGCTGAACCGGACCTTGCGGAGCATCACCCGGCAATTCGCGCTGGAGAAGATCAACGTCCTGGAATCCAACGCCCGCCTGGAGGTCCAGGGCTACCGCACCCGGGCGATGGCCCACCATCTCAAGCGGGAGATGGACGGCATCCTGGCCGTGCACCGTCTCCGGGAAGAGCTCTACAGGGAACTCTCCCATGAACTCAAGACCCCCCTGACCACCATCCGGGCCTTCGCGGAAATCCTCTCGAACCTGGACGATGCAGAAGAAGACAAAGCACGGGCCAAGGAATTCCTCAAGATCATCCAGGACGAAGCCGAGCGCCTGGCCCAGCTGGTGGACCAGATGCTCAGCCTGGCCAGGCTGGAAGCCGGCAAAGAGATCAAGAACCTGGAACCCCTCAACGCCGGGGAACTGGTCTCCCAGGTTCTCCGGATCTTCCAGGCCCGGGCCAGGGGGTCGGGCGTCCGGATCGTGGAAGAGGTTTCCCCCGACCTGCCCACGGTGAAGTGGGCCAGGGACCAGGTCCACCGCCTCCTCATGAACCTGATCGACAATGCCATGAGGTTCGCCCCTCCCAAAGGCACGGTGGTCGTCCGGGCCTACCCCGAAACCTGGGAAGGGACGAAGGTGGTGGTCCTGGAGGTGGAAGACGACGGGCCGGGCATCCCCGAAGAAAAGAGGCCCCTGGTCTTCAAAAAATTCTTCTCCACCCCTCCCCCCAACCACACCGCCAGGAAGGGCACCGGCCTGGGTCTGCCCATCTGCCAGGGAATCGCCCAGGCCCATGGAGGAACCATCTCGGTGGGCCAGGGAAGCCTGGGGGGGGCCCTCTTCCGGGTGGTTCTGCCCCTGTCACCGGAACTCCCGGAAGAAAACGACTGATTCCGGGCCCGGCCCTCCAGCTCTTCCCGTTCCCGGCCGATAAAAACCTGGCCGGGCACTTTCCGGAATTTGTCCCGGCCAAAGCAGGGATACTTCTTGTCCATGGAGGCCAACCCCTTTGTTTTTCGGAAGGCCGGCTCCCTGGAGCAGGCCTTCCTGGATGCGTTTACCCGTTTCCTCAGGGCCGCGATCCTCTACCCCGCCAACAACCGGCGGGTCCTGGAAGCGGAGGATGCCCTGGTGGAAGCGGTGAGATTGCTCGTCCTCGAGGGAAAAAAGGCTGTTTTCCGGTTTTCCCGGAACCGGATCCACTTGGGGGAAGGTGTTCTGGATCCGGAACCCCCCCAGGCACTCTGGCTGAAGGACCGTTTCGCCAGGACGGGCCTTGCGGGCCTGACGGTGGAACCAACGGTGGCGAGGGAAACCCTCTACGCCTTCGCCCAGAAACTGGCGGAGAACTTCAAGGCCCCCAGGGGCCAGAGGAGCTTCTCCCAGCTCTGGGGCGGTGAGGATGCCTTTCCCGGCCTGAAACTTGAGGAACTCCGGTTTTCCCAGGAAGGAGCCGGGACCTCCTCCCCCGAACTCCTCCGCGGGGACCGGGCGGGCGCCCTCAAGGGAAAGGAGGCATTCGCGGTTCGCCGTCTCTTCCAGGCCCTGGAAGAGAGCGCCCGAATCCAGAAAGGGCTCGAAAGAGTCCAGAAGGCGATCCAGGCGGCAGGGGGAGGAAAACCGGAGCACCAGGTGGATCTTCTGGACCGGATCATCCAGAACCTCCCGGCCGAGGCCCTGGGTGACCCGGAAATGAGCCTCAAGTTCGTGGAACTCTCCCTGCGGGAGGTGGAATTGGCCCTTGCCGCCAAGGACCTGGAGAGAGACACGAGAGAAGAGGAAATCCTGAGAGACCTGCTGGACACGGTTGGATGCGGGCTCTTTGGAAGGGATCCCCTCCTGGCGCCGGGCGCCCATCCTTCCCCGGAAGAGTACCCGCCGGACCTTCCCAAGTGGGAGAGGGAAGAAGACAAGCTCATCCTGGAAGACCAGGAGGCCTTCCTCCAGGAGATGGAAGAGCTTCCCGATCTCCACAGGGATCCATTCGAGGGCTTCGAGAGGGACCTGGTCCAGGAGGCCATCGGAACAGCCCTCCACATTGCCTGCCTCAACCCGGACCCTGCCGTGGGAGACCAGGTGGAGCACCTTCTCCATTCCCTCCTCGCCGTGACCCGCCCCGGGGACATGGACGTCATCCGGCCCTACCTGGACCCTCTCTTCGAAAAAAAAGGCGACCCGGAGGAGGAAAACCGGGCCCAGGCCATCCTGGGGTACCTCCAGAGGTCTGGGGGCGAGAGGGTTCTCCAGGAATGCGGAACCCTGACCCCCGTCACGGCGGCCGCCACCTTCCCCGAAACCTTCCCCCTCTTCCTGGACGGCCTGGACGCGCGGGACCCGGAGGACCTGGACCAGCTCCGGGAAACCTGCCGTCTCCTGGGCCCGGCGCGGATCCGGAAGGCCAGGGAGTTCCTGGCCTCCCCCCGGGGAATCCTTACCAAAAAAAGAGTGGAGACCATCCTCTCCGTGCCGGGAAAGGAGGTCCTCCCCCTGGTGGAGGTGATCCTGGAAGAGGGCTCCCTGG